>DATMUX010000462.1:0-5210 GCA_035563695.1 Acidimicrobiia bacterium | reverse complement strand
CTCGTGCCACCCGCACACGTCTGTGTGGTGCGCACCGCCGACGTCGTCGACACCTTGGCCGACGCGCTCGCGCGGCTGGCCGCGACCGCGAGCGACCTGCCGAGCGCGCTCACGTTCGTCGGCGGCCCCAGCCGCACCGGCGACCTCGAGATGATCCTGACGCTCGGCGTGCACGGCCCGCGCACCGTCGACGTCGTCCTCGTCGACTGACCCCGCCCCCCGCCCCCTCCCACCGTTTTGGCGACAACGGGTGCACGGAGCGATGACCGATTGTCGCCAAAACGACAAGGGGTAGGGTCCGCGGCATGGACATCGTCGCGGCACTCTTCGTCGAAGGCATCGACTTCCGCCAGGTCGCGGGGCCGTCGACCCGGATCGACATCACGGGCGCGTTCTTCTCGACGGCCGTGCCCGCGTACCCCGCGGAGCTCACGCCGCACCTGGTCGTGCTCGTGCGCGCACCCGCCGGCACCGACGGCAACGCCACACTCGACACCGTGTTCGTGCGCGAGGACGGTGAGGAGATCGGCTGCAACAGCCAGGTCTTCTTCGTCGAGCCGGGCAAGTTCGGGTACCGCCTGGTGCGGGGCGAGCTGCACTTCCCGGACCCGGGCACGATCGAGGCCCGCTGCACCATCCGCGAGAGCGGCTCGAGCGTCGTCGTTCCCCTGACAGCCTTGCCGCTCACATGACGTTGGGGCTCAACCTCGGTCGATCGCACGCCGACCCTCGGAGGGAATGGACCTCGTGAACCGGTACGCGGCTGCGCTCTCGCTCCATCCGACGCCGGTCGAGGCGGTCGGCGAGGTGGCCGGGGAGATCCTCGAACGATTCGGCGACGTGCGGCCCGACCTGCTCGTTTGCTTCGCGTCGCCCCATCACGTCGGCGCCTTCGACGACATTGCGGGCGGTTTGCGCAAGCTGCTCGAGCCCGAGGTCATGGCCGGCTGCACCGCCGTCGGCGTGGCCGGCGGGGGCATCGAGGTCGAGGACCGGCCGGGACTCTCGGTGTTCGCCGCGAGCTTCGGCGCGGGCCATATCGACGCAGTGGTCCTCGACGCGGGCTCGACCGACGACGGGCTGGCGATCACGGGCTGGCCCGACAACGTGCCCGCCCGGGGCACGCTGCTCATGCTCGCCGATCCCTTCTCGTTCCCGGTCGCCGACTTCCTTGCGTTGTGTAACGCCCGCGTCCCCGACCTCACGGTGATCGGAGGCCTCGCGTCGGCGGGTCAGCGGCCGGGCACGAACCGCCTGGTGCTCGATGACCAGATCCTGACGCGGGGTGCGGTCGCGCTCGTGTGCTCGGACGACGTGCCGATCCGGCCCGTCGTGTCCCAGGGCTGCCGCCCGATCGGCAAGCCGCTCACCGTCACGCGCTCCGACCGCAACCTCGTCGACGAGCTCGCGGGGCGGCCGGCGATGGAACGCCTGCGTGAGATCGTGCAAGCGTCGACCGAGAGCGAGCGCGAGCTGATGCGCGAGGGCCTGCACGTCGGGATCGTCGTCGACGAGCACAAGCTCGACTTCACGCGGGGCGACTTCCTCGTGCGCAACCTGCTCGGCGCCGACCCCAAGACGGGTGCGATCGCCGTGGGCGAGCACCTCGCCGTGGGCACCACGGTGCAGTTCCAGGTGCGCGACAAGGAGGCGGCCGACGACGACCTGCGGGCCCTGCTCGCGGACGTGCACGGCGAGGCCGCGTTGCTGTTCACGTGCAACGGGCGCGGGGTGCGCTTCTTCGACACCGAGCATCACGACGCCGGGACCGTCGACGAGCTGCTCGGCCGCGTCCCGCTCGCCGGTGCGTTCTGCGCGGGGGAGATCGGGCCGATCGGCGGCCGCAACTTCCTCCACGGTTTCACCGCGTCGGTCGCCGTCTTCGAGCGCTGAGGACGGCACGGTCGGGTCCGGCCTACGACCTAGGCTGCGGACCGGGCGAGCGACCGAGAGGGGCCGACGTGGGTGACGACCTGGAGCAGCGCGCAATCAACGTGATCCGCGGGTTGGCGATGGACGCCGTCCAGAAGGCGAACTCCGGACATCCCGGCACGCCCATGGCGCTGGCGCCGCTCGCGCACGTGTTGTTCACGCGCATCCTGAAGTACGACGCGTCCGCGTCCGACTGGCCCGACCGCGACCGGTTCGTGCTGTCGGCCGGCCACGCGTCGATGCTGCTCTACTCGATGCTCTACCTCACGGGGTTCGGGCTCGAGCTCGACGACCTGCGCCAGTTCCGCCAGTGGGGATCGCTCACGCCCGGCCACCCCGAGTACCACCACACCAAAGGCGTCGAGATCACGACCGGTCCGCTCGGCCAGGGGCTCGCGAACGCGGTCGGCATGGCGATCACGGAGAAGCACTTGCGCGCGCGGTTCGGCGGCGACGTGTGCGACCACCGCATCTTTGGCATCTGCAGCGACGGCGACCTCATGGAGGGCATCAGCCACGAGGCCGGATCGCTCGCGGGTCACTTGCAGCTCGGTCGCATGGTGTTCGTCTACGACGACAACCACATCACGATCGACGGGCCGACCGAGCTCGCCTACACCGACGACGTGCCCGAGCGGTTCCGCGCGTACGGGTGGCACGTCGTGGAGCTCGGCGAGGCCGCCAACGACCTCGACGCGCTCGAAGCCGGCCTGCGCGCCGGCATCGCCGAAGAGGCGCGCCCGACGCTGATCGTGCTGCGCTCACACATCGGCTACCCGTCCCCGAAGGTCCAGGACACGGCCGACGCGCACGGCAACCCGCTCGGCGCCGACGAGGTCGCGACGGTGAAGCAGATCCTCGGGCTTCCCCCCGAAGACTTCTTCGTGCCCGACGACGTGTTGCTCTTCTACCGCGAAGCGGGGACGCGCGACGCGCCGGCGCGCGCCGCGTGGGACGCGCGGCCCAAGTCCGACGAGTACGAGGCGTGCCGGTCGGGGGCCGGGCTGCACGGCTGGGAGCAGAAGCTGCCGGCGTGGCAGGCCGGGGCGTCGCTCGCGACGCGCACGGCGATCGAAGAGGTGTTGCGCGCGGTCGTCGACGTAGTGCCCGGCCTCTTCACGGGCTCGGGCGACCTCACCGGGAACACGGGCATGAAGGTGCAGAGCCTCGGCACGTTCACGCCGGACGACGCCCGCGGCCGCCTCATCCACTTCGGCATCCGTGAGCACGTGATGGGTGCGGCCGCGAACGGCATGGCGGTTTCGGGCATGGTGCCGTGTGTCGGCACGTTCTTCGTGTTCAGCGACTACATGCGCCCGGCGGCGCGCCTCGCGTCGCTCATGCGGGCGAAGGTGTGCTTCGTGTGGACGCACGACTCGGTCGGTGTCGGCGAGGACGGTCCCACCCACCAGCCCATCGAGCAGCTCGCGTCGTTGCGCGCGATGCCGGGCCTGCGAGTCATCCGTCCGGCCGACGCCAACGAGGTCGCGGCTGCATGGAAGGTCCACCTCGACGGCGACAGCCCGACCGCGTTGGTGCTGACGCGTCAGAAGGTCCCCGTGCTCGACGGCACCGCCGACCGGGCGCTCGCGGGCGTCGCCGCCGGCGCGTACGTTCTCGCACCCGAGCCCGACCCGGCGCGAGGCCCCGACGTGGTGCTGATCGGCACGGGCTCGGAAGTGCAGGTGTGCCTCGCCGCGCAGGAGCAGCTCGGTACACGCGGCGTCGCGGCCCGGGTGGTGTCGATGCCGTCGTGGTCGCTGTTCGAGGAACAGTCACCCGGGTACCGCGTCGAGGTGCTGCCGCCCGCGGTTCCCGCGCTCGCGGTCGAGGCGGGTGTGCGGTTCGGCTGGGAGCGCTACGCCGACGACGTCGTGAGCATCGACCGCTTCGGTGCGTCGGCGCCGGGCGAGGTCGTGATGCGCGAGCTGGGGATCACACCGGAGCACACAGTGGAGCGCGCGCTCGCGCTCCTCGGTACGACGCAAGGAGCCTGACATGGCGAGCGTGATCCCCCGCTTGATCGACTTCGGCCAGAGTCCCTGGTACGACAACCTCACGCGGGCGATCGCGACGGGCGGGCTGCAGACGTTGATCACCGAGCACGGCATCCGCGGCGTGACGTCGAACCCCACGATCTTCGAGAAGGCGATGGGCTCGGGCACTGACTACGACGCGCAGCTGCGCGAGGTCACGAGCGCGGGCGCGTCGACCGTCGACGCGTACTGGGACATCGTCACGACCGACATCGCGCACGCGGCCGACCGTCTGCGCCCGACGTACGACGGGCTCGACGCGTACGACGGGTACGTGTCGGTGGAGGTCTCACCCACGCTCGCGCGCGACACCGCGGGCACGATCCACCAGGCGAAGGAGCTCTGGGACCGGCTGGCGAAGCCGAACGTGATGATCAAGATCCCGGCGACGCTCGAGGGCCTGCCCGCGATCACCGAGACGCTCGCGAGCGGCATCAACGTGAACGTGACGCTGATCTTCTCCCTGGAGCGCTACGCGCAGGTGATCGAGGCGTTCCTCAGCGGTCTCGAGCGGCGCAAGGCCGCGGGCGGCGACATCAGCCGCCTCGCGTCGGTCGCGTCGTTCTTCGTGAGCCGCGTCGACACGGAGACCGACAAGCGTCTCCCCGACGGCCATCCGCTGCGCGGCAAGGCGGCGGTGGCGAACGCCAAGCTCGCGTACGAGATGTTCACGCAGCAGATCGCGGGGCCGCGCTGGGACGCGCTCGAGGCGGGGGGCGCGCGCCGGCAGCGGCCGCTGTGGGCGTCGACGTCGACGAAGAACCCGGCGTACTCCCCCACGTTGTACGTCGACACGCTCGTCGGCCGGCACACGGTAAACACGCTGGCGCAGGCGTCGGTCGACGCGCTCTCGGGCGGCGACACGAACCTTCGGCCCGACACGATCCTCGAAGACGTTGCCGGCGCGCACCGGGTCATTGCCGATCTCGGTGCAGCGGGCGTCGACTTCGCCGACGTGACGGCGACGCTCGAGCGGGAAGGCGTCGACGCGTTCGCCCAGTCGTTCGCCGACGCGCTGAGCACCCTCGAGCACAAGGCCGCCGCCCTCACGGCGTAGATCCTCGCGGGCCGGCGGCCACGGCCCGGAGGTGGGCGGCGAAGTCGGCGGGCTTGGCGTGGGCGTTGAGTCCGCTGGTGTTGGGCATCACGTAGGTCGGTGTGCCCGCGAACGGTTGCGACTGCCAGCCGAGGGTCGCGTGCCGGTCGACGGCGACGCGCACACCGGTGATGCCGACGAAGCAC
>DATMUX010000461.1:0-5307 GCA_035563695.1 Acidimicrobiia bacterium | reverse complement strand
GAGCCCCGCCCACTGCGGGCAGCTCAGTGACGTACCGCCGATGTCGTACCACCCGGTCGAGCACGGTGAGGTCCCGCACAGCAAACCGCTGAGGCCGTCGGGCGGTAACGAGAGGTAGATGAGCGCACCGGTGCCTGCACTCGCCTGGAACGCGACATCGGGAACGCCACGCTGCGCGCCGATCGGTGTGCTGCCCGCCGGCAACGCGTTCTGATAGGTCGGCTTGCCGAACACTTGACTGTAACCGCCCCCGGAAAACGTCCAACCGACCTCGGCCTGGCCCGGGTTCGCCTGGCACTTCCCGGGCGGGTCCGCGCTGTCCACGACCCGGGACGCTGTGTTGCCGGGATCGGTGCACAGGTATGTTCCGCCGATACCAGTCACGAGCGGGTCGCTGGCCGGCCACGACACCGTGGGGTAGGGAATCAACGATCCACCCTTGCCCACCGGCGGCTTCGCGGTGTTCGCGGTGCCGTTGTCACCCGACGATGCGAGCACCGTGACACCGTTGTTGGCCGCGGCGACGAACGCATGCCTCAGATTGAGGAGCGCAGCCGTGCCTCCGAACGCGGCCTCGGAAGAGCCGAAGCTCTGCGAGATGACGTTCGCGAGGTGGTTGTCGACGACGTACTGCTCGGCGTTCATCATCTGCTGGAAGCCCTGCACGCCGAGCGTCTCGGCGGTCGGCGTCGTCACGAGGAGAATGTTCGCCATCGGCGCGATTGCGTGCGACGTCTCGACGTCGAGGGCGACCTCGATCGCCCATCCCGATCTCGCTTGCTGTCCGGGGGACTTGCTCTGGGTCGGCGGCGCCTTCGTCGCCGGCGAGCCCTGAAGTGCGAGTCGCGAGAACGTCGGCATACCCGGCGCGCACGTCACGCCTTCTTCACCGCACATCGGTTGCACGCCGAACGCCTGGTCGTAGACGTGAAGGTCGTGAGCCATGGTGTCGCTGCCGAATGAATCGATGATCGCGATCGTTTCACCCGCGCCATTGATACCCGACGCGTAGAGCGGACCCACGTTGTACGAAGCCTGAGTCGCTTGGGGAGCGAAGCAGCGACGGCCTACCGAAAAACACTGCGCCTGAGTCGGTGGAATGTCACTCGTCGTCAGCTGCAGGTAATCAGATACAGCCGGACGAATCGCGGCGCCCACGACACTCGCGCCGGGAACCGAAGCGGTGACGCTCAGACCGAACCCGAGTACGAGCGCACCAAGGCCGACACTCAACCGACCGAACGAACCACGCAACCCTTGTGCATACGTCATCGCTGACGCCTCCAGGATCAGTGTCGCAGCGTTCTTTGTCTACTCGCCGAGAGCAGCCGTCGCAATCGCATTCATTCGACGGCGAGCCCTGGGCAACATCTCCGAATGGCGGCGACAGGTGCGAATTCGGTGGACGATGCGCCTTGTCGGGATGCTCTCGCCGCGCCTGCGCCCAGCGATGGGCGACGCTAGCGAAGCGGTCGGGCCGGCCCGTTGGGTCCGGGAGTCACGTGGACCAGGTAGCTCGGCTCGTGCGCGACGAGTCGATGCCATACCCCGCGGGGCACCACGCACGCCTCGCCGGCCCGGAGGACGACGACCGTTTCCCTCCCGATGTTGTCAACGTCGCCGTCGTCCAGGATCAGGTTCATCGATCCGCTCACGACATGGAGGAACTCGTCGCCGTCGGGATGCATCTCTCCACGGTGGGGCCCCGGACCCTCGTCGACCGTCACCGCGCCGATCGTGTAGCCATCGATCCGCCTCGGGGGGCCGGGCGGCGCGACCTCGATGCCCATGGTGTTGTCGGGCCAGAGTCTCGCGACCTTGCCCGCGAAGGTCACCGAGTTCGCAGGGAGCTCAGTCGCCACCCGCTCATATTGGCCGCGGCCCGGCGCCATTGCGAGCACGTCGTCCCGCTCGTCGCTACTCCGCCGCGAGTCAGCGTGGTGCGGTGCCGTTGCCGCGATACTTGACGTGCCGGTCTCCGACGATCTCGATCGAGCCTTCATGGCGGAGTTGCATGAGAGCGTTGCGTGTCTGCGACTGCCAGCGCAGCACGCCGGAGGCGAGAGGCTCGAGATCCGTGTCGGTCATGCGACTCGCGAGTTGCTGTTCGACCATCGACATCAGTTGTGCGGCATCGACCGGCTCGTGTGTCGATTTCAACACGCCGACGACCGCACTCCGGTACGTGCTCTGCGGAAGCGGCGCACCATTCGTGGTGCGGCGGTGCACCACGACCAATGCCGGGGCCGCCCGCGGATGGCGATCGTCCGTTTCGTTTCCGTGCTCCTCTGTGAGCGGCCGGGCGGGACCTCTCACCGTTGGGTGCGCGGTCCTGTCCGAACGCGATCGGGGCTTGCCGTTCGACGGTGCTCGCGACAGACCCAACAGTCGTCGCAGGACGTCGTTGACGTCGTCCTCGAACGGCACTGCGAGATGTTGCAGCGCCGTGTACACGTCGTCCGCGATCTGCACCGTACGCATGGCGTCACCCTCCCACCGGGAGAAGCATCGGGCGGTTCCGTCACCGCTGCGCCGTCGACATCGACGCCCGCTGTGCCCCCGACGAACATCGCCGCCGCCAAACGTGGCGTTACCTGTAGCGCGTAGAGCGCGCACCCGAACGCCGACGGTCCGGTCCGGAACGTCGTGGTCACGGTGTCTGCCGGGCTGGTCGGCACCGCACGGAGGTGCGTAGCGTGCGTCTCCGTGCATCAGATGCGGTGCCCGAATTGCGGGGCGTTCATACCCGTCGCCGACACGGCGACCGTGCGGACCGTGGTGCAGGAGCCGAATGCCGTCGATCGGTTCCGGCGGATCGCGGTGCTCGAACACGGCTGGCTCATCCACCAGTGCGTCATTGCGCCGACCGGATGGAAGTAGCACTCGCACGGCAAAGGGCCTCGACGTGATCATCCAGGCCATCCCGTAAACGCCGGCCGGCATCATAGTCGTACGTCACCGGAAATGCCGGCGGCGCAGCAGAAGGCCGAGTCCGGCGAGGAACAGGACGAGGATCGCGAGGACTGGCGCCGTCCATCGCGTGATCGGGTCGAGACCGGAGTGGTGGGTAGCGCTCTGTGGGTCGACGGACGGTAGTGCGGTGCGGATCGTCGTGGTCGAGCGGATCGTCGCGGTCGTTGACGGGGACGGCGGCCGGGTCGGCGGTGGTGGTGGCGCGAGCGTCAACGGAACAGGTGGTGGCACGGTCGTCGTAGTGATCGGTGAGGTCGACGGCGTCGTGCGTGGTGACGTCGGCGGCACCTTGCGGCGCGGCGTGGTCGTGGTCGTGGTGGTGGGTCGTTTGCGAATAGTGGTCGGCGTCGTGATCGTCGGTGTGGGAATGGACGTCGTGGTCGTGGGGTGCGGCCGTGCGAACCACAACGCGGACACAACGAGCACGAGCACAACGCCTCCGCCGGTTACCCGGATGTCGTCGTCGAGGGCTTCGGCAGTTCAGGCGACGGGTCGCGCGGTCGCGGTCCGGCGTGATGCCGGCTTGCTGTGGTGTGCCGCGAGCCATACGGCAGCGCGTGCAGCCTCGCTGCGGGTCGGGTGCACCGACACCACCACGTCGTCGTGACGCACGACCCATTCTCGATGGCGCTGTTCGACCGAGACCATGTTCGCCTCCACGCGCTGAGGTCTCCGCCCACGATTGCGCTCTCGTACCAGGATGGCGCGCGCTCACACCGCGATGGAAGCATTTCGGCGCGTTTCATGGCGCGCGCGGCGCGCGCACAGTTGGCCGGTGGTCGGCGCGTCGAGTAATACGTCCGAGATGCGTCGAAGGTCGTGCGACAAGCGGCGGTTTCACCGAAGCGTGCACTCGGGGCATTTGGCGTTGTTCGTGCATCGGCACTGCGACGGGTTGGCTATTCGACGAGCTCGGAATCGATGAGCGCGCTCACGTCTTCGGGTGGATAGTCGTTGATGAGGTGACTACGACGTCCGTACACCGCAATACCGGCGTGCGCGCAGGCGTTGCGGATGCGACGGCGGTACGCGACGACCGCAACGATCGTGGCGTGCTCCGCGCGGAACCCCTGCGTCCCCATGAAGATCAGCCCCGACGCTTCGATCACCCCGAACACGCCACCCGGCATCATGTTCAAGTCGTCGGGCTGATACCAGGCATAGATACCGCAACGACACTCGTGTGCCGGAGCGCGATGCGCGCTCGACGCATCGAAGTACTCCACGCCCGACGCCAGACACCGCGCGGTCAAGGACTCGCTCCAGCACACATCTCGGATCGCGACCGACGCCAACGGCAACAGGCCCGAACTCTCAGGCACCGATCGAACCGCCTGCCACTTCCGGTAGCCGCGCAAGGTCCCGGCGACGAGCGGGCGTCCAGACTTCGCCCCGCATACATCCGACACGTATCGCATGAGTCGAATCCGTCAGCGCGCGGGGACCGGCTCGGGCACCGGCGGTCGGGGCCGCGGCGCCTCACCTCCGTCCGGACGTTCCGCCGGACCCGGTCGCTGCGGCAGCGGCTCGAAGATGATCTCCTTGCGCACCGGCCCGATCTCGCCGGCCCGCCCGGGTAGCACGGGCGTTCGTCGATTTGGCCGGTTCCGCGCGATGCAACGCTCGGCGAACGACTCGATGTGGCTCGGCATCGGCATCAGCCCCTCGGAGCTCCGCGCCGCCCGACACCAGCGTGGCGCACGCGCACCACTCTGACAAGGTCCGCCGGACGCACGAACCGCGTCCGCGACGCGGCCGGGTTCAGGCCTCGGTGACACCGAACACCGCCCGCAGCTTCTCGATCGTGGCCTGCTCGTCGGGGTTCACGGTCTTCGCGGACGCGGCAACGGCTTCGGCGATCGCGACCAGCCACGCCGCAACCTGGGCCGACTCTTCCGGCGCCAGCTTCTTCAGAGCGGTCGCGGCCGGCTCCAGGTCGTGCAACGCACTGTCGATCGCCGCCTGCGGAGTCGGACCACGATGCTCGCGCGCGTCGGCCCGCGCTTCTTTGGTGTTCGCCTCGGCGACGATCTGGCCGATCAGCTCGTTCGCCGGTCCTCGCTCACCCGGCCGCGAGATCGCCCGGGCGCTGGCGCCGGCTTCCTTCATCATCGAGATCGGACCGTGCTCGCCCGCCAAGAACACTGCTTGTACGACGAGCAAGGGCGCGTCGGTCAGCGCATGCCACTCCTCGTGGGTGAACACGGACTTGTCGGTCATCGATTCCTCCCAGCATCATTGCGAACGATTACTGCCACGGCTCGCCCGGTTCGGGCCCGCCGGCGTCGGGTTCCGCGGCGGACGGTTCGGGCGCGGGCTCGGGCGCGCCGGCAA
>DATMUX010000460.1:0-2185 GCA_035563695.1 Acidimicrobiia bacterium | reverse complement strand
CGAGCTCCTCACCGCGAGCCCGCGGTTCGCCGGCGCCGACCTCTCCGGGCCGCTCGCGGTGTCGATCGGCAGCGCACCCCTCGCCCCCGCGACGCTGAAGAAGCTGCAGGACCGCATGCCGCAGGCGAGCGTGATGAACTCGTACGGCCTCACCGAAGCCGGGCCCGCGTACATCACGATGCCGCGCGAGGAAGCCGACCGCCGCGTCGGCTCGGTCGGCAAGCCCATGCCGCCCATGGAGATCAAGGTCGTCGATCCCGACACCGACGAGCCGCGCCCGCCGAACGAGGTCGGCGAGCTACTGGTTCGCCTCCCTGGCAAGCGCCGCGAGTACTACAAGGACGATGGCGCCAACGCCGCGACGTGGACGGGCGACGGGTGGCTGCGCACCGGCGACCTCGCGTACCTCGACGAGGACGGCTTCGTGTACATCTCGGGCCGGATCAAGGACATGATCATCCGCGGCGGCAACAACATCTACGCGACCGACGTCGAAGCGGTCATCCTCGAGCATCCTGACGTTCGGGAAGCCGCCGTCGTCGGCGTGCCGCACCGAGTGCTCGGCGAGGACGTCGGCGCGTTCGTCGTTCGCAAGGACGGCGCCGCGCTCGATGCCGACGGACTCCTCGCGTTCTGCGCGCAGCACCTCGCCGACTACAAGCGACCGCGCCACGTGTGGTTCGTCGACGAGCTCCCCCGCAACGCGACCGGAAAAGTGATGAAGCACAAGCTGCGGGAAGAGATCGCGCGTAGATGAGCGCAGGTATCGTTACTCACTCACGCTGAGCAGCAGCTCGGCGTGTTCGGTCGAGCGGGGAGGTTCGGCGAATGACGACGCGAACTGCGCGGTGTGCCTGTGGTCGGGTCGAGATCACGGTGGACGGCGAGCCGGGACATGTCTACGCGTGCCACTGCGACTTCTGCCAACGTCGATCGGGCAACGTCTTCATCGCCTCGGCGTCGTTCCCCGAGGACCAAGTGCTCTCGATCACCGGCGAGACGAGTTGTTACAACGGCCTCGAAATCGACGGCGTCGGTGCGGTGGGCATCCCGGGCGGCATCAACTACCGCTTCTGCACCGTCTGCGGGTCCAGCGTGTACTTCGACATGATCTACCCGACCAATGGCCAACGCTTTTTCACCATCGCTCTCGGCTGCTTCGTCGACCCGGTGTTCGGACCGCCCATCACGGAGTACTTCACGAGCCTCCGCCACCCTTGGGTGCCACCCGTACCCGGCGCGGTCCAGGTCCACGACCCGCTCGGCGCCGACGCCGAACGGCATGGCGCGAGACCGATGCCGGAAGACGCGGGTCCGGCGCATAGGTGCCGGGTTCGTGGAGCACTCTTGGGGCAGGCTCGCGGTGATGCGCGCGACATACCTGCTGATGGTGGCGGTCATGTTGCCGGCCGCGTGCTCCTCGTCGCCTTCCCCGTCGACCGCGTCGCGACCGATACCGTCCACCAACACGACGGCACCACCGGTGCTCGGACCCGTTGCGCTCGCGTCGCAACAAGCGGTGTCTCCCCTGTACTCGCAGGGCGTCGCGCGAGTGCCCGGCGGTTGGATCTTCTCGTTCCTGAACGGTCTGTACCGCACCGACGACCGGATCCGCGTGCTGCGCCGACTGATGCCCGCGATTCCCGCACCATGGGCCGCGCGCGGCTTCGATCACATCGGCGACATCGACGTCGTCGGCAACATCGTGTACGCGCCGTTGGAGCAACCGAACTACGCCAAGGGCCAACAGGCGACCGCACGCTACGACCGCGACTCGCTGCGTTTCATCGACGCCGTCCTGTTGCCGCAACACGAGAACTCCTTCGTGACGGTCGATCCCTCCACCATGACCGCGTACTCCATGGATCATTTCGACGGGAATGCGTTGCTCCGTTACGACGTCGCGCACGGCTGGAAACGCCTGGCGCCCTTGCAGTTGAGCGAGGTGCTGCACCACACGCAGGGTGCGGACATCGCACACGACGCCGTGTGGATCTCCACGTCCGACCCCCGGAACGACCTGTATCGCGTTGACCTCGCAACCGGGCAGACGACGCTCATCGGCAGCATGGGGCACCCCGGCGGGGAGGGAGAGGGGATCGACGCCACCGATCTTCCCTCCGGCTTCCTCCACACCCTCTGCGTCGACCCGCGCCTCGCCCCGGTCTGGTTCGAGCACTTCCGC
>DATMUX010000459.1:0-4252 GCA_035563695.1 Acidimicrobiia bacterium | reverse complement strand
GAGCGTGCAGCTGTTCACCTGGATCGACGACATGGTCAGGTCGAAGCTCGCGCTCAGCACCGGGACGAGCGACATCAGCCACTATCTCGCCGTCGGCAACGGTCAGGCGGCGATGACGATCGACACGTCGGCCGCGCTCGGAACGATCTTTCAACGACTGTCGCAGGGCGAGTATCAGGGTGTGCTCGTCGGCACCGGCCCGATGCCCGGACCGAACAGTCCCGACGGCGCGGTGCTCGTCGGCGGGGCGGCGAACTACATCATCGACAAGTCGTTTCCCAAGAAGCAGGTCGCCGCGTACGAGTTCGCGAAGTACCTCGCATCGCCGGCCGTGCAGTCGCAATGGGCCGCGGCGACGGGCTACGTGCCGATCAGTCAGGCCGCCACGACGATGCCACCGCTCACCGAAAGGTGGGCCCAGCAGCCGGGATTCAAAGTGGCCTACGACCAGCTCGTGAACGGACCCGTGAACGATGCGACCGCCGGGCCGGTGATCGGCGCGTACGGCGCCAAGGGCGTCGGCGTGCGCGGCGCGATCATCGACGCACTCAACGCCATGCTGACCCAGGGTGTGAGTCCGGCCCAGGCAGTCCACGACGCGACCCAGGCGGGTGATGCGGCGATCGCCGACTACAACTCGCGGGTCGGTTGAGCAGCGCGTCGCGTGAGAGCGTTGGGGTCGAAGGGCCCTTCCGCCGAGCCGTTCGGACCCTGCCGTCGGGCCCGGTTCGACCGTACCGTGCGAGTATGAGACGCAAGCCTTTGTGGATCGTGCTCGGGGTGGCGTTGTCGTTGGTGTTCGCGGCGTGCGGTGGCGGCACGTCGTCGGCGCCGCCCGGTCCGCAGGGCACCGCGGCCAAGGTCGATCCGTCGCTCTGCGGGCTCAACGCGTTCGCGTCGGCGACCAAGCCGGTCGAAGTCAAGTTCTGGGAGGCGATGGAACGCACCAACGAGGACTGGCTCGTGCAAGCGACGAATCAGTTCAACGCATCGCAGCACGCCGTGCACGTCACCCTCACCCAGTTCCCGAACTACCAGGACCTCCTCACGAAGTACACGGCCGGGCTGTCGACCGGTGACCTTCCGGATCTCTTCCAGCCCGAGGACACCACGGTCCAGCGCCTGATCGACAGCAAGAGCGTCGTACCGATGCAGGCGTGCGTCGACGCGGACCACTATGTGATGACCGACTTCCTGCCCCGCGCGATGGCGTACTACTCGTACCAGAAGGTGCTCTACGGCATGCCGTGGGCGATCTCGAACCCGATCCTCTGGTACAACCGGACCGCGTTCATCAAGGCCGGTCTCGACCCCGACAAGCCGCCGACCACGCTCGAGCAAGTGAAGGAGTACTCGCAGAAGATCGTCGCCACGCACGCGGCGAAGCACGGCATCGCGCTGCGTGTGGAGCCGTACGTGTTCGAGTTCCTCAACGCCAAATCGGGCGGGACGCTCGTGAACAACGACAACGGGCGCAGCGCACGTGCGACGGCCGCAACGCTCACCACGCCGATCGCGCTGCAGATCTGGACGTGGTGGAACGACATGGTGAAGAGCGGGCTCGCTCGGAACACCGGCGGGGCGGTCGGCAACATCGATCACTTCCTCGCGATCGGGTCGGGCGATGCGGCGATGACACTGGAGGCCAGCGGTGTGCTCGGCTCGGTGAAGCAGGTGCTCGAGAGCGGCCAGTACTCGACCGTGAAGATCGGTGCCGGTCCGCTCCCGTCGATCACCGGCGGTGGCGGTGTACCCGTAGGAGATGCGTCGTTGTGGATCGCGGCGCACGCGACGCTCGCGACGCGTGCCGCGGCGTGGCAGTACGTGAAGTACCTCGTGTCGGCGCAGCAGATCGCATCGCTGGCAGTGGAGGGCGGGTACGCCCCCAACCGGACCGACGCCACGAAGGTTCCGTCACTCGCGCTGAAGTGGAAGCTCGAACCCATCTACCGGGTGAGTTACGACCAGGTCACGACTGGAGCCGAAGCGCCACCGACCGAAGGTTCGCTGATCGGCGACTACCAGGGGGTGCGCGACGCGATCAAGGACGGCATGCTCGCGATGCTCACTCAGGGCCTGACGCCGCAGGCCGGGTTGGACAAGGCGCAGAGCGAGGCGACGGCCGCGATCCAGGCCTACAACGCCCGCGTCGGCGCCGGCTGACCCACCACGCTCCCATCTGTTGGGAGGATCGTGGGCGGGCGTATAGCGCCTATCACGCTCCCATCTGTTGGGAGGATCGTGGGGCCGCGGTCACGCGGTCACGCGGTCACGATGACGCAGCACGCGTTCGCGCCGCGCCCGACCGTGTGCGCGAGGCCGGCGCGCGCGCCATCCACCTGGCGGCGGCCTGCACCGCCGCGCACCTGGTGTACCACCTCGACCACCTGCCCGAGCGCCGACGCGCCCAGCGGCTCGCCCTTCGACAGCAGCCCGCCGCTCGGGTTCACCACGACGGGCGGCTCGGCGAGCATCCGGGCCTGCTCGCCGGGCGCGCAGAGCTCGAGCTCCTGGTACGCGAGCAGCTCGCGCGCGGCATCCGTGTCCTGGCATTCGACGACGTCGAGATCCCCCGGACCGATGCCGGCCTCTTCGTACGCGTCGCGGGCCGCGAGTGTCGACGGCGGCGTGATCCCGGAGTCGTCGATGCCCGACAGCGGCGTCGCCTCGCCCAGCACGCTCCCCGGGAGGTGCGAACGCAAGCGCGCGGCGGCGAGTTGCACGCCGCCGTCACCCTTCCGCAGCACGATCGCGGCCGCGCCCTCATTGGGAGAGCACAGCATCCACAAGTGCAGCGGCTCGCACACGACGCGCGACGCGAGCACCTCGTCCGCGGTTACCTCCTTGCGGAACATCGCGTTCGGATTGTGCACGCCGTTGCGCCGGTTCTTCACGACGACGTCGGCGAGGTGGTGTTTCGTCAGCCCGGCTTCCCGCAGCAGGCGCTGAGCGCGCAACGCGAAGTACGCGGGCGTCGCCGCGAGCCCGCCTTCCTCGCGCCACGGCTCGAAGAACGAGGAGCGGATGATGCCTTTGGGCATCTTCTCGACGCCGAACACCAGCACGCAGTCGTACTGGCCGGCCCGGATCGCGCCCGCGGCGAGCTGCAGCGCCGCGCCGCCGCTCGCGCACCCCGCTTCGATGTCGACGATGGGGCCACCGGTCAGCGCGAGCGCGCCGAGCACCTTGTGGCCCGATGCCACGCCGCCGTACGCCGTACCGCAGAATGCGGCCTGGAACGGTGGGTTCCCCGCCTCGGCGAGCGCCTCGCGAACGGCGTGCACGCCCATCTCGGTCGGGGTCTTCCCCTCGAAGCGTCCGAACGGGTGGATGCCGACGCCGTCTATGCGAACGCCCACGTCACCACCCCGTCGGGGAGCTCGTCGGCGACGAGCGTCATCGGTTGGCCGAACGCGAGCTGCTGCGGGTCGGCTTCGCGCAATCGGGTGATGATGCGCAGCCGCTCCTCGACGAGTTCGACGACGCCGAAGCCGTACGGCACCCGGCCCGCGTACCCGGGCGGCGCGGCGGTAACGGCCGTCCACGCCCACAGGGTGGCGGCGTGCGACAACGGCACGCGCTCCACGTCGGTTGCGCCGGAGTAGGGGCAGGTGTCGAGCAGCGGGAAGTGGTAGAGGCCGCTCGCCGGCGAGAACCCGCCGATCAGCGTGATCGACCCGTCGTCGTGCAGCTCGAACAGCCCGTCGGCGATCGGCTTCACACGACGCCCTTCGCCCGCAGCGCCTCGATCTCGCCGCCGGAGAGTCCCAATGCGGTCAACACCTCGTCGGTGTGCTCACCGAGGCGCGGTGCGCCCGCGGGTGCGACCGGGAGCTCGCCCACGCGTCGCGGATACGGCGCCTGCTGGCGGATCGGGCCTGCGATGGGATCGTCGACGGTCACGAGATCGCCGCGCGCCACGAAGTGCGGGTCGGCGAAGATGTCGAGAGCCGTGTACGCGGTCGCGACCGGAACATCGTGCGCCACGCAGCGCTCTTCGATCACATGCGCGTCGAGCGATGCGGTCCACTCCGCGACGATGCCGTTGATCTCGTCGCCGTGCGCGGCCCGGTCGGCGAGACGGGTGAAGCGCGGGTCGTCGAGCAGGTCGGTGCGGTCCATGGCCTTGCACAGGCGGCTGAAGTTCGCGTCGCTCCCCGCGACGACGCACACGAACTTGCCGTCGGCGGTGGGGTAGTTGTCGAGCGGAGCGGAGTTCGCCAGTCGGTTGCCCTCGCGACTGCGCACGATG
>DATMUX010000458.1:0-2924 GCA_035563695.1 Acidimicrobiia bacterium | reverse complement strand
CTGGATCGGCAGGGCGACATTCAAACCGAGCACGGTGTGCAGCCACGCCGCGCGGAACACGCGCAGGTCGCCCGCCGCCTGTCCCATGGCCGCGCCGTGCACGCACACGAGCCAGGGACGCGGCTCGTCGTGGCGCAGCAGCCACACGTACGCGGTCTGGTTCTCGCGGTCCGCGAGCCAGCGCTCGCGCCCGGGCTCGCCCTCGTGCGGTTCGTAGCCGCTCTCGAACGACATCACGGTGTAGCGGATCGCGCCGCTGCCGGCCTTGCGCAGGGCCACGTCCGTCAACGGCGGCGGGTGGACGTGATACGACGCGGGGTCGTCGAACCACCCCTCCCTACGGAACATCTCGACGGCCGCGGTCGCTTCGCGCTCGACGCGCTCCACGTCGGCGGGATCCGGCAGCCGGTGCGTGAGCCGCACGACCGCGAGGACCAGCTCGTCGATCGCGGCGTGCGCGGCGAGGCGAAGGCTCGGTGGTGCAGGCGGCGTCCGGTACTCATCGGGCGGGCGCAGGCGGTGGATCCAGGCGAGTACGTACCACGCGACCGGGACCCGCAACGGCGCGCTGATCTCCACCCAGATCGGCGCGCGCACGAACTCCATCACTCGCATCGCCGCGACACGAACCGCCGCGGGAACGCGCCGGAAGTCGGCTGCCTCCACACCGGCATCCTGCTCGCGCTCGCCCGCACCCGAAAGGGCCTGCCGTCCGCACGAACACACACAGGAGAGGGTCCTTCGGCCGTTGACACCTGCGCGCGACGCCCTCGACGATGAGCCGGTGACGTTCAACCTCGCGGAGCTGTTCGAGCGGGTCGCCGATGCCGTCCCGGACCGTGAGGCCGTCGTGACGCCGGTGCGCCGGGAGACGTTCCGGGAGCTGGACGACCGGGCGAACCGGCTCGCCCACCACCTCCGGTCGGCGGGTGTCGGACCGGGCGATCACGTCGGGCTGCAGCTGATGAACGGGACCGAGTATCTCGAGGCGATGCTCGCGGCCTTCAAGCTGCGCGCCGTGCCGGTGAACATCAATTATCGCTACGTCGAGGCCGAGCTCGAGTACCTCTACGACAACGCCGACATCGTCGCGCTCGTGTACGACGACCGTTTCGCCGAGCGAGTGCTCGCGGCGCGGCGGTCGGCGACCGCCCTGCGTCACCTGATTGCGGTCGGCGGCGGTGAGCCGGCGATCCCGGCTTCCGTCGAGTACGAAGACGCGCTGCTCGCGGCTTCGACCGGCCGTGACTTCTCGGATCGGTCCGGTGACGATCGCTACATCGCGTACACCGGTGGCACCACCGGCCTGCCCAAGGGCGTGCTGTGGCGGCACGAGGACATCTTCTTCGCGGCCATGGGCGGCGGCGATCCGACAACGCTGGCCGGGCCCATCGAACAGCCCGACGAGATCGTCGCGCGCGTGCTTCCCGTCCCCGCCGCGATGTTGATGACGCCGCCGCTGGTGCACGTGAGCGCCCAGTGGGGCGCGTTCTCGATGATGTACGGCGGGAGCAAGGTCGTGCTCACGTCACCCGGCAGCTTCGACCCGGTCGAGGTCTTGCGACTCGTCGAGTTGGAGTCGGTGAACGTCCTGACCCTCGTCGGCGATGCGATGGCCCGGCCCGTGCTCGACGCGCTGGCGTCACGCCCGGGCGCGTTCGACCTCTCGTCGCTGCTCGTCTTCGCGTCGGGCGGCGCGGTGCTGTCGACCTCGACGAAGGCGCAGGTCGCGGCGTTGCTTCCGGGCGTGATCGCCATCGACGGCTTCGGCTCCACGGAGACGGGCGTCACGGGAACGCGGGCGCGCATGCCGGGCGCGGCGGTCGAGGAGGGCACGCGCTTCACCGTCGACGATCGCACCGAGGTGCTCGACGAACACCTGCGACCGGTCGGCTGCGGCACGGGCGAGATCGGCCACTTGGCGCGCCGGGGCCACCTGCCGCTCGGGTACTACAAGGATCCCTCGAAGTCGGCCGCGCTCATCGTCGAGATCGGCGGCGAGCGGTGGGTGCTCACGAGCGACGCGGCAACGGTCGACGCGGACGGCACCGTCGTGCTGCTGGGGCGGGGTTCGGCGAGCATCAACACCGGCGGCGAGAAGGTGTACCCCGAGGAGGTCGAGGCCGTCGTGAAGAACCACCCCGCGGTATACGACGCCGTAGTCGTCGGCGCGCCCGACGAGCGCTGGGGTGAACGGGTCGTGACCGTCGCCGAGCTCCGGCCCGGCGCGACGCTCACGCTCGACGAGCTGACCCGGCACTGCCGGAAGTCACTCGCCGGCTACAAGCTGCCGCGTGCGCTGCTGGCCGTCGAGCACGTCGAGCGCGGGCCGAACGGCAAGGCCGACTACCGGTGGGCCCGGGAGTACGCGCTCACGACGCTCGAGGGATGAGAGGGAGGAACGGCGATGCGCAAGCTCTCGGGCGCCGACAGCCTGTTCATCTTCAACGAGAATGCGCAGCGGCACCAGCACACGTTGAAGATCGCGATCGTCGACCCGGCGGGTGCCGACACCGACGTGACCTACAAGGCGCTGCGCGCCCAGATGCGGGAAGCTCTGCCGCTGCTCGAGCCGTTCCGCTGGCAGCTGGTGCGAATTCCGTTCGACCTGGCGCACCCGTACTGGATGGACGTCGGTGACGTCGACATCGACTACCACGTGCGGCGCATCGCGGTGCCGTCACCGGGAGGACCGCGCGAGCTCGCCGAAGTGATCTCGATGATCGCGAGCATCGGACTGGACCGCGACCATCCACTCTGGCAGGTGTGGTTCGTCGAGGGACTCGCCACCGGCCACGTCGCGTACGTGACGAAGGTGCACCACGCGCTCGCCGACGGCATGTCGAGCGCACGGTTGCTAGCCGAGATCGCCGGCGAGCATGCCGACACCACGCCGATGCCGGCGTCGGACGCGTTGGCGGGCG
>DATMUX010000457.1:0-2144 GCA_035563695.1 Acidimicrobiia bacterium | reverse complement strand
GAGTCCGAGCGAGGACTTCGCGCGACCGGGGCGCACGTGGTACCCGACTCTCGGCGCGACGCGCTTTCCCCTGTGGAAGGAAGTGAGCACCTGCTACCACGAAGCCGTACCCGGCCATCACCTCCAGGTCGCACAGGTGGTGTACCTCGCCGAGAAGCTGTCGCGGTTCCAGCGCGCGTTCGGGTTCGTCTCCGGCCACGGCGAAGGATGGGCGCTGTACGCCGAACGCCTCATGGGCGAGCTGGGCTATCTCGACGACCCGGCGACCGAGATGGGGATGCTCGCCGCGCAGGCGATGCGCGCGGTGCGCGTCGTCGTCGACATCGGCATGCACCTCGAGCTGCCGATCCCGGCCGGCGAGCCGAACGCGGGCGCGACGTGGACGCCCGAGCTGGCCTTGCCGTTCGTGGTGGAGCGCAGCCGCTTCCCCGAGGAGTTCATGCGCAGCGAGGTCGACCGCTACCTCGGATGGCCCGGGCAGGCGATCAGCTACAAGGTCGGTGAACGGGTCTGGCTCGAGTGCCGGGCCGAGGCCAAGGAGCGCCACGGCGCCGCGTTCGACCTGAAGGCGTTCCACACGTACGCGCTCGACCTCGGCGGGATGGGACTCGGACTCCTGCGCGAGGAGCTCGCGCGGTTCTAGTGTCCGGCGCCATGGCGCAACATCCGGACCTCGACGGGTTCACCACGACGACGTTCACCTATTCGGGTGCGGATCGCACCGTCTACCGCGCGGGCGGCGGGCCGGGGGTCGTCGTGATCTCGGAGCTTCCCGGCATCACGCCGAAGGTTGTTGACTTCGCCCGGCGCGTCGTCGACGCCGGGTTCACCGTGGCGATGCCGGTCCTGTTCGGCGACCCGGGCCGCGAGGTCTCCCTGGGCTACACGCTGAAGTCGCTCGTCAGCGTCTGCGTATCGCGCGAGTTCACCAACTGGGGACTCAACCGCACGTCACCGGTGATCGACTGGCTGCGCGCGCTGGCGCGCGACCTGCACGGCCGGTGCGGCGGTCCGGGCGTGGGCGCGATCGGCATGTGCTTCACGGGCGGCTTCGCGCTCGCGATGGCGATCGACGACACGATGCTCGCGCCCGTGCTCAGCCAGCCGTCGTTGCCGTTCGCGTTCGGCAAGCAACGTTCCCGCGCGCTCGGCCTCTCCGACGCCGACCTCGCCCTCGTCGCCGACCGCGAGGAGCTGTGCGTGGTTGCGATGCGGTTCACCAACGACAAGATGGTGCCGGCGCCGCGGTTCGCGCACCTGTACGAGGTTCTGGGCGACCGGCTCATCGCCATCGAGATCGAGAACCGTCCCGGCCACGGCGGCCAACCCGGCATCCCGAAGATGGCGCACTCGGTCGTCACCGAGAACCTCGTCGACGAGCCCGGGCACCCGACCCGCGAGGCGCTCGACCGGGTGCTCGCCTTCTTCGCGCAGCGGCTCGCGGGCTGAGGCGTCGGCAGCGCGCGTACCTCGAGTTGCGCGTTGGCTACAGCTCGCAGACGACCTTCCCGTAGGTGCCGCGCGCTCCGAGACGCGCCAGCGCGGCGGGTACGCCCTCGAGTGACACTCGCTCGGAGATCAACGGATCGATCGCGCCCGCCTCGAAGAGGCCCACGAGCTCGTCGTGCGTGTCGCGGATCAGCTGCGGGTTCATGACGTTGTACAGACCCCAGTGCACGCCCACGACCGAGTAATTCTTGATGAGCACGTGGTTCGTGCGCGCGTCGGCGAAGCGGCCACCGGTGAACCCGACGATGAGAATGCGGCCCTCGAATGCGATGCACTTCGTCGACCGGTCGTAGGTGTCGCCGCCGACGGGGTCGTAGATCACGTCGGCCCCGCGGCCGCCGGTGAACTCCTTGACTGCGTCGACGAAGTCGGTTTCGCGGTAGTCGATCGCGAGATGGGCGCCGAGCGCCCGGCACACCTGGACCTTCTCGGCGTCGCCCGCGGTCGCGATCACGCGCGCGCCCGCGGCCAGCCCCAACTGGATGGCCGCGCTCCCGACACCGCCCGCGCCCGCGTGCACCAACAGTGTCTCGCCCGGTTGCAGGTGCGCGCGTCGATGCAACGCGAGGTGACCGGTCTGGTACACGACGTGGAGTGCGGACGCCGGCGCGAACGGCATCGAGGGAGGGATGGGG
>DATMUX010000456.1:0-4054 GCA_035563695.1 Acidimicrobiia bacterium | reverse complement strand
CGGGCCGACGCTCGTGACGTTGATGCTCGCGGGATACGCCGCCAGCGATGCGCCGTGCCGCCCGGTGATGCGCGAGCTGCTCGACAGCGACGAGCGATTCGTGATCGGGCCGCCGATCGAGATCGATGAACGCCCGAGCGCTCTGCTCGCCCCGCCCCGCGCCGTCGACAAGAAGGAGCTCGAGGCGAAGCGTACGCAGCGCAAGGCGGCCAAGGACGCGAAGCGCGCGGCCGAGATCCACGAGCGCGACGCGCGCTCTACCGCGCAGGCGAGGCGCCGCGACGCGGTGCACAAGTCGAAGCGCAAAGGTTACTGAGGGGTTCACGATGCTCGACACGGTGATCAAGGGCGGCCGCGTCGTCGACGGCACCGGCGCGCCGGCGCGCACCGCCGACATCGGGATCCGCGATGGGCGCGTCGTCGAGATCGGCCGTATCGGCGACGACGCGGCCGAGACGATCGACGCGACCGATCTCGTCGTCGCTCCGGGCTTCGTCGATCCGCACACCCACTACGACGCGCAGCTGTTCTGGGATCCCGCAGCGACACCGTCGAACCTGCACGGCGTGACCAGCATGATCGCCGGAAACTGCGGCTTCACGCTCGCGCCGCTCGAACCCGGCGATGCCGATTACCTGCGGCGCATGATGGCCAAGGTCGAGGGGATGCCGCTGGGCGCGCTCGAGACGGGCGTGCAGTGGTCGTGGCGTTCCTTCGCCGACTACCTCGCCGCGCTCGACGGCCACGTCGGCATGAACGTCGGCTTCCTCGTCGGTCACTGCGCGCTGCGCCGCAACGTGATGGGTGCTGACGCGGTCGGCAACGAGGCCACACCCGAGCAGCTCGACGCGATGGTCCGCCTCCTGTCGGAGTCGATCGCCGCGGGCGGACTGGGCTTCTCGACGACGCTGTCGTTCACGCATTCCGACGGTGACGGGCAACCCGTCGCGTCACGCTGGGCGTCGAACGACGAGGTGCTCGCCCTGTGTCGCGCGGTCTCCGACCACGAGGGCACGACGCTCGAGTACGTGACCAGCGGATGCCTGCGCGGGTTCAGCGACGAAGAGGTCGAGCAGATGGCCGCGATGACGCTGGCCGGCCGCCGCCCGTTGAACTGGAACGTACTCACGATCGACGCGCGCGAGCCGCAGCGCTACCACGACCAGGTCGCGGCGTGCGAACACGCCCGCGCGCAGGGCGGAACGGCGATCGCGCTCACGATGCCCACGCTCGTCGAGATGAACATGTCGTTCCGCAACTACTGCGCGCTGTTCATGCTGCCCGGCTGGTCGGACGTGATGAACCTTCCCGTACCCGAACGGATCGCCAAGCTGCGCGACCCGGCCGTGCGGCAGTGGATGAACGAGCGGGCACACTCGCCCGAGGCCGGCGTGTTCTCCCGCCTCGCGTCGTGGGGTCGCTACCAGATCGGCGACACGTACTCGCCGGCCAACGAGGGCTTGAAGGGCCGGGTCGTCGCCGACCTCGCGGAGCGTGCGAACCGCGGCACGTTCGACACGCTGGTCGACCTCGTCATCAACGACGAGCTGCGCACCATCCTGTGGCCGCTGCCGTCCGACAACGACCTGAAGTCGTGGCAGATGCGCGCCGAGGCGTGGGAGCACCCGCTCGTGATGATCGGCGGCAGCGACGCGGGCGCGCACCTCGACCGCATGTGCGGCGCCCCGTACACCACGTCGTTCCTCGCCGACACGCTGCGCGGCCGCCAGCTCGTCTCGCTCGAGCACTGCGTGCAGCTGATGACGCAGGCGCCGGCGCAGCTCTTCGGGCTGCGCGACCGCGGCGAGGTGCGCGAGGGCTTCCACGCCGACCTCGTGCTGTTCGACCCGGCGACGGTCGCAACCGGGGACGTGCGGTTGATCGACGACCTGCCCGGCGGCACGTCGCGCCTGTTCGCCGACGCGATCGGCGTGCAGCGCGTGCTCGTGAACGGCACCACGATCGTCGACGGCGGCCGGGACACGGGCGCGCGCCCGGGCACGGTGTTGCGCTCCGGCCGCGACACCTGCACCGTGCCGATCCCCGCCGACCGGTAGCGCCCGAGGGCCCGCCCGCCCGGGCGCCCCTCCCCTTTCCTCACGAACTTGCGTGACACAACCACCCCCACGGTGGTTCCGCCACGCAAGGTTGTGGGATCGGGGGGTTCAGGAGAAGGCCGGGATCACTTCGCGGCCCAGGAGGTCGATCGTCTGCATCACCTGCTCGTGCGGGATCTTGTACGGATTGACGAGGCACAACAGCAGGTCGACGCCCGCGGCCTCGTAGCGCTTGCACGCATCGACGCACTGGTCGGGCGTGCCCAGCACGCAGGCGCCGGTGTCGACCAGGTACTCCAGCGAGAGCAGATCGAGCGATCCGTCGTCGGAGTGGGCCTTCATGTCGGCCGCGTAGTCGTAGTTGCCGAGCGCCTGCTTGCGCTCCTCCATCCACTCGGCGACCTGCGCGATCTGGCGCGCACCGACTTTCGGGTACCACTCGAACGATTCACGCGCGACTTCGCGTGCCTCGGCTTCGGTGGGCGCACATACTGCCATCGTGAACGTCGCGGCCTGGTTGTTGACGAACTTGCCGATCGGCGCGGTACAGCGCGAAACCGCGGTTCGGTAGATCTCGATCTTCTTCTTCACCTCCTCCGGCGATACTCCGACGGCAAACGAGCACAACCCGAGACCCAGTTCGCCCACTTGCGCGTGGCCCTCGTCGCTCGTCGTCGCACCCCAGATCGGCGGATGCGGCTGCTGCAACGGCTTGGGCTGCACGCGCCGGTTGGGCAACGACCAGTGCTTTCCGTCGAAGGAGTACCGGTCGTTCGTCCAGCATCCGACGACGTGTTCGATCGCCTCGCGCCACATCTCGCGCGTGTCCTTGGGATCGATGCCGAAGCCCTCGAGCTCGATCCGGGTCGCGGAACGGCCGGTGCCGAAGTCGACGCGCCCGTCGCTCAAGAGATCGAGCACTGCGACCGACTCGGCGGTGCGCACGGGATGGTTGTACGGCTTCGGCATCAGGCGCACGCCGTAGCCGAGTCGCATCGTCGACGTCCGGCTCGCGATCGCGCCGTACAGCACTTCGGGATTCGAGCAGTGTGAGTACTCCTCGAGGAAGTGATGCTCGACGGTCCAGAACGCGTGGAACCCGGCCCGCTCACCGGCGACGGCCTGCTCGAGCGTGTTCTTGTAGGCCACATACTCACTGTCGGGCGACCACGGCCGCGCGACGGGGATCTCGTAGAAGAGCGCAAACTTCATGCGCCCACGCTTTCGCGTGGCGCGGGGCACGGGCAAACCGTGCGCGCATCCCGCGAAGCGTTTACGGTTCTCGACCATGTCGTTCGACGCGCTCGGGGCCCGGCTGCGGCTCGATCGGACCGGCAGTACGGACGATGCACTCGTGCACGCGCATTCGGCGATCGGCCGGCGCAATGTCTGAAGCGACGTGGCACGAGCCGGGCCGCGACCTTCCCGTGATCGGCTCGCCCGATGTGCTCGTCGTCGGCGCCGGCAGCGCGGGGATCGCGGCGGCCGTCGCGGCCGCTCGTCGGGGCGCCGACGTGTGGCTCGTCGAGCGTTACGGCTTCATCGGCGGCTTGGCGACGTTCGGCCTCATCAACCTGCTGCTGACGCTCGACGACGGCTGCGGGAACCAGGTCGTCGCCGGGTTGTGCCAGGAGACGGTCGACCGGCTCGACGCGCGCGGCGACGCCCGGCTCCCACCGCGCGCCGAATGGGGTTCGACGGACGAGGCGGCGGTCTCCCGCTGGCGCGCGTGGGGACTGGTGTGGGGTGCGCCGCCCGATGTCGTGCGGTACTCGGTGGCGTTCGATCCCGAGGCGTTCTGCGACGTGTCGTTCGACATGCTGCGCGCCGCGGGCGTCCGGCTCCGGCTCCACTCGTGGTGTGCGCACGCGTACGCGCCGGACGGCCGCATCGACGCCGTCGTGCTCGAGTCGAAGCGCGGGCGCGAGGTCGTGCGGCCCTCGGTGGTCGTCGACGCGACCGGCGACGGCGATGTGCTCGTCGCGGCGGGCGCGCCC
>DATMUX010000455.1:0-9533 GCA_035563695.1 Acidimicrobiia bacterium | reverse complement strand
TCGGCGGGCACGGTCTTCATGGTCGCCGAGAACGCGCAGTACTGGCCCGAGGTGCACGTCGTGCGCGAGGAGCTGCAGCGAGGCTCGATCGGCGAGGTCGTGACCGCCCGGGCCGCCACGTTCTTCCCCGCGCTCGACGCGTTCTACTCCGGTGACGGCGGTGACGGCGGCGGCGGCGCGG
The DNA here is from genome assembly GCA_035563695.1 of Acidimicrobiia bacterium. GTDB lineage: Bacteria > Actinomycetota > Acidimicrobiia > IMCC26256 > PALSA-610 > DATMUX01. The sequence goes on along the minus strand of DATMUX010000455.1, from coordinate 9,352 downwards.
CGGCGCGCCCGTGGCGCTTCGATCGCGCCGCGGCGGGGGGCGGGGTCGTGATCGACACCGGGTCGCACTGGTTGCGACCGTTGCGCGTCTGGTTCGGTGAGGTCGGCGAGGTCGTCGCCGCACTCGGTCATCCGCATGCCGCGATGGAGGGCGAGTCGCTGTGCCGCGCGCTTCTCCGCTTCGAGTCGGGCATGATCGCGTCGTTCGACGCCATGCTGGCGACCGGTGCGATCGCGCCGCAGCCGTTGTTCACGATCACCGGCACGCGCGGCGAGCTCACCGTCGAAGGCTCGGGCTGGGTGAAACGCTTCGACGGCCGCGAGCCGCGCGGCACGAAGGTGGGTGAGCAGGGCGGCTATCTGCGCTCGTACGAAGGTGAGCTGGCCGATTTCGCGTCGGCCGTGCGGCGCGGCACCACGCCCGCGGCGCCTGCCGCGTACGCGGTAGGCGAGCTGCGCCTGGCGTTGGCGATGTATCGCTCGGCGGAGACCGGCCGGTGGGAGAAGGTGTGAACTCGAAGGAGCGCGCATGAGCGGCGTCACGTTCGACTTCGCCGGCGCCGCCGTGCTCGTCACCGGCGGGACGTCGGGTATCGGCCATGCGATCGCGCACGAGTTCGCGCGCGCCGGCGCGACGGTCACGGTCACGGGAACGCGCGCGTCGGCGTCCGACTACGACGTCGACCTGAGTGGCTTCACCTTCCGCCGGTGCCGTCTCGACGAGCCGGCCGAGATCGATGCCGTCGCGTCGAGCCTCGAGCGGCTCGACGTCGTCGTGAACAACGCCGGCCAGAACCTTCCGGGCGGCCGCAACGAGTACGAGCCGGACGTGTTCGAAGAGTGCGTGACGGTCAACCTGACCGGTGCGTTCCGTATGGCGACCGCGGCGCGCGACCTGCTCGCGGCCAGCGCCTTCGACGGGGGCGCGAGCGTGGTGAACCTCGCGTCGATGTCGTCGTTCTTCGGCGTCGAGATGGTGCCGGGTTATGGCGCGGCGAAAGCGGGTGTGGTCGGATTGACGAAGACGCTGTCGGTTGCGTGGGCGAAGCTCGGGATACGCGTAAACGCCGTCGCGCCGGGCGTCGTCGAGACGAACATGACTGCACCGATGCTGCCGTACGACGCGCTTACCGCGCCGCTGCTCGCGCGCACGCCGCTCGGCCGGTTCGCCACTCCGGACGAAATTGCACCCGCGGTGCTGTTCCTCGCGTCGCCGGCCGCGCGCTACATCACCGGCGCGACGCTCGTCGTCGACGGTGGTTTCTCCGTCGCCGGGTGATCCGCGGCCCCCGATCAGCGCCCTCATTCAGCGCCAGGGCATCAGCGCCATCATCATCGCGTCGGGATCCTCGACGAGCTCCACGTACGAGCCCAGCGCGTCCCACGTGTCGAGATAGCAGAACCGGAGCGTGCCGAACTCGCCGCCCATCACGCGCGCGAACCCGCCGGCCTCGGCCCGCTTCACGTGCGTGTCGAGGTCGGCGACGAGGAAGCCGAGGTGGTGCGCTCCCGGGCCGTTCGTCGCGAGGAACTCGACGTGCAGGCCTTCGCCGCGCACCGGCTGGAGCAGCTCGATCTGCATGTTGCCGCTGCGCGCGAAGGCCAGCGCGAGCGCGCACGACACGGTCGCGCCGCGCAGCTCGTACTCCAGGTCCGTGGGGGGAAGCGTTGCGAACTCGGAGCAGCCGAGCGCCGCTCGGAGCGCGTCCTGGGCGGCGTCGATGTCGGCGACGACGAAGGCCTGCTGGAAGAGCCCGGGTCCGACGGACGCCAGCAGGTCACCGATCGCGGTCATGGCCCAGATCATGACACGGGCTCCCGCGCTTCCCTCAACCTGCGTCGATGATCCGCGCCACACACACCTGAGTGACGCAGGTTGGCTGGTGGGGCCGCGAATCGGGCATGCTTGACCCGTGGCGGCCGGACCGGATCAAGGAACGATCGCGTTCGTGTGCGCGATGCCGATGGAGCTCGTACCCATCACGCGCACCCTCGATCTGCGCGAGACCGAGGTCAACGGCGTCCCGGTGCACACGGGCACGCTCGGTGGGCGCGACGTCGTGGCGATCGTCACCGGCATGGGCACGCAACTCGCGCGCGACGGCGTCGACCAGCTGCTCGACGCGGTGTCGGTCGACTGGGTGCTCGTCGTCGGCATTACGGGCGCGCTCGAGAACGACACGGCGATCGGCACGCTGATCCTCCCCGAGGTGGTCGTCAATTCCGCGACCGGCTCCGAGCACCGGCCCGCGCCCCTCGGGGGCGGCACCCCGCACGGCGTCATGTGGACGACCGACGGGCTCACGACCGATCTCGACGTGCTGGCCGACTTGCGCGCCCGCGGGGTCGTGTCGCTCGACATGGAGACCGCGGCCATCGCGGCGTGTTGCGAAGCGCGCGGGATCCCGTGGTCGGTGTTCCGGGTGATCTCCGACCGGGCCTCCGACGGGACGGTCGACGAGGAGGTCTTCCACCTGAGCAACCAGGACGGCACGCCGAACCCGGCCGCGATCGCCGAATACTTCGACAAGCATCCGGAGCGGATCCCGCTGATGGCGAAGATGGCCGAGGACGCCACGCTCGCGACCGAGACCGCGGCCGCCGCCGCGATCCGGGCCTGCGAGCACCTGTAGCGACCGCCCCGGCAGGTGACCCGTGGGCTCCCGCGGTCAAGAACCGCGGCGATTCGTCCGACGCAAGGATGCGTATGGAGCTCTACCCCACCCCGCGGAGCTGGCGCATCGCCCTGCTGACGGCGTTCGGCGCGGCGGCGGTGATGATCGCCGGCGTGGCCGGCCTCGTCGCGACCGGGCGCGTTCCGGGCCTGTGGTGGGCGATCGTCGCGGCCGGCCTCGCGACGTTGCTGCCCGCGATCGGACTCATGAGCGCGCGCGTCGACATCGACGAGCACGGCGTCACGATCACGAGATTCGGCATCTCGCGGCACTTCGCGTGGACGCAGATCACCGGCGTGACGATCATCGAGCGGAGCGCGACCGTCCCCGACGGCACGGAGTACCACTGGTGGCTCCCGAGCCGTCGCCGGCACCGCGTTGCGGTACCCACGCTGCAGCTCGCCGACGGTACGCAGCGTCAGCTCAGCGCCATCGCGTCGCCGGCCATCGCCGCCACGACGTCCGGGAGCGCGGAGGAAGACGGCGCGCGGCACGCCGACGAATGCCGCGCCGTGCTGCTGCGACTGCGCGCCGCCGCGACCGAGCCCGCGCCGGCGACCGCGCCCGCGATCGAGACCGCGACGGTGCCGGTCAGCTCGAGCAGTCGTTGACGATCACGTCGCCGAGGTACATCCCGACGCCGTCGATCGTCAGATTCATGTTGTACGTGTCGGCGGCGGCGAGCGTGAACGTCAGGCTGCGCCACGGCGTGTCGCCCGGCTGTACGGGATCCGTCACGTCGAGATCCTGCGACGACCAGCCCGCGGAGAACGAGTTGAGCTCGAACGTGTCGCGGTAGGCCTCCGACGGACCGCTGCCGACGTTGATCTCCATCCAGCTCACCGTGAACGGCTGCCCCGCGCACGGGTTCGTGGGATCGGTGACGTACGACGTCTGGTCGGCCAGCGTGATCTGCCAGTCTGCTCCGGGCATCGTGACCTCCTGGGAGCGATATGCGGCGGATGCTACCCAGCCGGTCCGGTTCGCGCCGCAGACCTCATTGACTCGCGCGGCGGCCGCGGGGCGTAGCGTGGCCGGCGAAGGGAGCGCCATGCCGGGCACACCGCCTTCGACCTCTCCGGACACGGGCCATCGCGTGCTCCCGCACACCGCCGACGTGCTCGTCGAGGCCTGGGCGCCCAGCCGCAGCGCGTGTCTCGAGGAGCTGGTGCGCGGCGTCGTCGCGACGTTCGTCGACACCGACGCGGTGACGCAGCCCGTGCGCGAGATCCCGGTCGAGGTCGGCGCACCCCGGGACGACGACGTCGTGATCGCCCTGCTCGACGACGTGTGCTACCTGCTCGACGCCGACGGCCTCGTCGTGGTCGACATCGCACTCGAAGAAGAAGACGACGGCAGCTTCGACGGCGCGTTCTTCGTCGTGCCGACCGACGCGGTGGTCCCGACCGGCGCCGCTCCGAAGGGGGCGTCCCGTTCGGAGTTGCGGTTCGCGCGTGAGGGCGACCTGTGGCGCGGGCGGGTCATCGTCGACGTGTGACCGTGAGCGCACCGTGGCCGACATCGAGCTGATCGCCGAGACGTCGTATCGCTGGCGGATCGAGCGGCGCGGTGCGATGCGGGTACCCGGGATCGTGTACGCGGTCGACGCGTTGCTCCCGGCCGCGGCCGAGGATCGCTCGCTCGTGCAGGTGGCCAACGTCGCGACGCTTCCCGGCATCGTCGAGGCGTCGTACGCGATGCCCGACATGCACTGGGGCTACGGCTTCCCGATCGGTGGAGTCGCCGCGACCGAGGTAGCCGCGGGCGGTGTGGTGTCTCCCGGTGGCGTCGGCTTCGACATCTCGTGCGGTGTCCGGCTGCTCGTCTCGGACCTCGATCGATCCGCGGTGATCGGGCGTCTCGACACGGTGATGGACGCGCTCGACCGCGGTATCCCGCGCGGTCTCGGTCCGGGCGGGCTGTGGGAGTTGAACGGCCCCGACCTCCGGCGCGTGCTCGACGAAGGGGCGCGCTTCGCCGTCGCGCGCGGGCACGGCGTCGAGTCCGACCTGCAGCGCTGCGAGGACGGCGGCGCGCTCGAGGGAGCCGCGCTCGACGAGGTGAGCACGCGAGCGCTCGCGCGCGGCGGGCGCCAGGTCGGCAGCCTCGGTGCCGGCAATCACTTCCTCGAGGTGCAGGTCGTCGAGCGCGTGCTCGACGCCACGGTCGCCGCCGCGTTCGGTCTCGCGCCGGGACGCGTGTGCGTGATGATCCACTCCGGATCCCGAGGTCTCGGCCATCAGATCTGCCAGGATCACGTCGCGGCGATGACGCGCGCGATGGCGCGCTACGGCATCGACGTGCCCGACCGCCAGCTCGCGTGCGCACCTGTCGACAGTCCCGAGGGGCGTGCGTATCTCGGCGCGATGGTCGCTGCCGCGAACTACGGCCGCGCGAATCGGCAGCTGCTCACCGAAGGTGCACGGCGCGCGTTCGCCGAGACTTTCGGTTCGGGCGCGCTGCACGTGCTCTACGACGTGTCGCACAACCTCGCGAAACTCGAACGTCACGATGTCGAGGGGCGCGTGCGCGAGCTGTGTGTACATCGCAAGGGCGCGACGCGCGCGCTGCCTCCCGGTCACGTCGATCTGCCCGACGACCTGCGCCCCGTGGGCCAGCCGGTGCTCGTGCCCGGGTCGATGGGCACGGCATCGTGGGTACTGGTGGGCGGTAGCGACGGCGGCGCGTTCCACTCGACGTGCCACGGTGCCGGCCGCACCATGAGCCGGCATGCCTCGCGAGCGCGCGTACGCGGCGAGCAGCTGCGCGAACAGCTCGAGGCCGCGGGCGTGCACGTGCGCGCCGGATCGTGGCGCGGCCTCGCGGAGGAAGCTCCGTTCTCGTACAAGGACGTCGACGCCGTGGTCGAGACGTGCGAGCGGGCCGGCCTCGCCCGGCGTGTCGCGCGTCTCGTGCCGATCGGGGTCGTGAAGGGGTGAGGGCCGGGCCCTTCGGCCCTTCCGGATCGGCCGGACCGCAGTCATCGTCGAGGAGGCGACGGAAGGAGCGACCATGACGGATCCGCAGCAACCGGTACGCGAGGTGATGTCGCGCGGCGCGATCTCCGTCGACGAGAAGCTGACGTTGCGATCGCTCGCCGCGGTGCTCGCCGAGCTCGACATCGGCGTGGCGGTCGTCGCCCGACCCGACGGCTCGGCCGGCGTCGTCTCCGAGCGCGACATCGTGCGCGCGCTCGCCGAAGGCGCGGATCCCGACGAGATCTGGGCCGCCGACGTCATGATCGACGATCTCGTGCTCGCCGAACCGCAGGAGTCGATCGCCGAGGTCGCCGACCGCATGTCGGCCGAGGGCGTCCGCCACGTCACCGTCGTCGACCGCGGGACGATCGTCGGCGTCGTCTCGGCACGCGACGTCCTTCCGGTGCTCAGCGACTACGCGCGCACCGCGCTGTAGCCGCTCGAGGCCGGAACCGGCGGCCACCGCCCGTGGTCCCGGGGCGCGGCCGCGCCGACCGTCGCCTCAGAGCGCGGCCGATCGCGCCGATTGCATCCTCGAGCGCCGGGGCACCACGACCCCGGGTGAGCCCGCGATGCGATCCACGTACACGTGCCCCACGGTCTCGAGAGCGCTCGCCGTCGCGCCGGCGGCGGTGCTGGTCGTCGCGGCCTGGGGCCAGGCCGCGGGCGCCGCCCCACCCGAGTTCGACCCGTCGACGCTGCCCGTGGTCGGGCCCTTCGGCGACGTCACCTTGAATGGCACACCCCAACTGACCACCGGATCGATCACGCCGTTCGTCGTCGCCGACGACTCGGGAACGCTCAACGGCTGGAACGTCACGATGCTCGTGCCCGACTTCCGCAACGGCTCGGGACCCGACTGTTCCAGCGGGGCAACGGCGACACTGGGCGCGTCGACGCTCGCGATGGATGCTCCGGTCGTGGCGCCGGCCGACGGTCTCACGAGCATGAACGGAATCGCCGCGACCGGCTACACCGACTTCACCACCGCGCGCACGATCGTCGATGCGGCGACCGGCTTCGGCGACGGCCGGTACACGATCTCCCCCGCGCTGTTGAAGCTCGTGGTGCCCGCGAGCGTGTACGCGGGGAACTACTGCACGCAGGCGACCATCGCGATCTCGTCCGGTCCCTGAACCGAGCGCTTTCGCTCACGGGCGGCATCCGGCAGACTCTCGGTATGGGTGCAGAGCCGTCGCTGTACGAAGGTGACGCCGGGGTCGACGGCTGGGTCGAGACGCTGCAGCTGGCGTTGCGGCGGGCCGGCCAGGAGCCGGGACCGATCGACGGAAAGTTCGGCTGGCAGACCGCCCGGGCCGTCGTCGCGTTCCAAGAGCAGCACCAGCTCCAGAACAACGGCGTAGTCGGGAACCAGACGTGGGCCGCGCTGATGGAACGCGATCCGGAGCCTCCGGGCGTGAACAACGGCTCCCACGGCGGCCTGTACCCGCCGCAGCCGCACGCCGCGCCCGCTCCGACGATCCCCGGCGCGGGGTGGGTGCCCGAACCGGCGCAGCTCATGTTCACGTCGGCTCCGGCATTCGACAGCAACGAGGTGCAGGTCGACCTCGATGTGCAGTCCGATTTCCAGAACCTCGCGATCGTGGTGTGGGCCGAGCTCGTGCAGAACGGCGAGCAGATCGAGAGCGCTCGAGCCGACGTTCGCTCCACGGGAACGCAGCACATCCCGTTCCTGCACAGCTACCCGCCCGGCGAGTACGACGTCTACGTGCACGCGACCGACAACGCGGGCACCACGATCGACACGAGCGCGCGCGTCACGCTGCAGTAGCGCACGCCGGCCGCGCGCGCCCACTTCACAAGAGTTGGAGCTCAGGTTCGGGTGAGGGTTACCGGACCGGTCCCGTTGAACGTGAGCTGCACCTCGTCTTCGACCTCCGCCGGACCGCTCGGGTCGACGATGACCCGCGCCGTCACCTGCGGCGCGTTCTCCGACGAGAGATCGACGAGCGACAGCGTCAAGTAGCGCGGGACCGGCGTGAGCGGCGGCAGCGCCTCCGTGTAGTTGTATGTCTCGCCCGAGAACCCGCCTTCGGTGCCTTGGAGCGTGCCCGTCACCTTCATGCCCGGCGGGATCGGATGCCGGGTCGCGTTCGTGATGGTGTAGTGCAGGCGGCACTCGAGCCCGATGACCTCGGCCGACTCGATGAATACGAGGACGGCATGCGGCTGCGACTCGTCGAACTGGGCCGCGTGGCTCGGGGTCCCGTCGACGTGTACCGCGAGACCGGGGTAGTCGAGGATCATGCGCGACGTTGCCAGCTCCATGACCTGCACATGCACGTCCCAGTCGCCGGGATCCACCTGCAGCTGTCCACCGAGGTAGGCCTGTTCGCCCTCGCCGATGGCCCAACACGGGTGGAACGCGTCGGCGTAGGCCTCCGCGGCCCCGAGGCCCTTCGCCTCCAACCACACCGCGATCTCGCCTTCCTCGATCGCGCGGCCCGACGTGTTGGTCGCCGTCATGCCGATGATCAGCACGGTGCCGGCGTCGCTCGTCGTGGGCGTGATGACCGGCGGATCCGCCGTCAGCGATACGGGCGTGGGCTCCTCTCCGGTCTCGCTCATCGCGCGCCTTCTTCGAGTCGATGTTCGTTGAACGCGAACTCGGCGTCGAGCGTCCGCCGCACGTCGTTCTTCGCGGCCCAATCGGCGATCTTGCCGCCGATGAGCGGGATCTTCACGTCGACGTCGAGCGCGACGTGGTGACGCGCGCCATCGGGCTCGGGCTCGAGCGTCATCGTGCCGGCGATGCGCACCGGCGAGCCCTTGACGTCGACGGTGAACGTGCCCGACCAGGAGCCGTCGTCGTTGCGCTTCCACTCGTCGGTCTGGGTCATCGTGTTCGTCGGTTTGAGCGCCTTCTTCGCGAAGCCCGGGAGCTCGACGTCGACGACGCGGGACGACACGATGCGCAGCGCGGTGGCGTCGGCCTCGAACTCGAGGACCTGGACGTCCCGATGGCCCATGCCTTCGTACTTGTCGACGGTGGCCGACTTGTCCTGCAGCATCGCGATCACTGCGTCGACCGGAACGGGATAGCGGTGGGAGCCTTCGATCTTCATGGCGACCTCCTGACGCCGACATTCTTGCCGAGACGCGCCGCGAACGCCCGAGGGCCGTAGGATCCGCCTGTGCAGCCGCTGCGCCGCAAGTTGAAGTGCCGTGCACCCTTCGACGCGCACCTCACGTTCGGACCGGTGAGTCGCGGGCCCGCGGCGCGCGTGACCCGCGACGACTGGTGGCGCGCGATGAACTCACCCGAAGGACGGGTGACGGTCCACGTGCACGTGGATCGGGCGCGCGCGGCGCTCGACGTCGCGGCGTGGGGGCCGGGGCGTGACTGGGCTCTGGAGCGCGCGCCCGAGCTCACGGGGCTCGCCGACGACCCGCGTCACTTCGCGCCCGCGCACCCGATCCTCACCGATCTCCACCACCGTTTGGGCGGGCTGCGGCTCGTGCGCCTGGGCGCGGCGCTCGACGTCACCGCGGCCACGATTCTCGAACAGCGCGTCACGTCGGTCGAGGCCGCCCGCGCGTGGCGCGGGCTCGTGTTCCGCCATGGTGCACCTGCGCCGGGCAACGCCGCGTTGCGCGTCCCGCCGAGCGCCGAGGTCCTTCGCCAACTGCCCGACTGGGAGTGGCGGCGGCTCGGCGTCGAGCAGCGGCGGTCCGCGAC
>DATMUX010000454.1:0-2334 GCA_035563695.1 Acidimicrobiia bacterium | reverse complement strand
AACCCGGACGCGGTGACGCACGTGTACCAGCGGCCATTGACGCGCCCGAGGTCGACCAGACGGTCCGTGCCGCGGGCGAGGGCGTCGAACGCGCGCAGGGGCTGTTTGGGCTCGTAGCCGAGGACGCGCGCGAAGTCGTTGCCCGCGCCGGTCGGCACGATCGCGAGTCGGCAGCCCGCGTCGGCCGCGACCCCTGCCACTTCGGTGACCAGGCCGTCGCCCCCGACCGCCACGAGGTCGTGGCGCGCATCAGTCGCCGCGACCGCGAGCTTGGTGGGGGCGCCGGGCTCGGGCGAGATATGCAGCTCGATGCCCGCGGCGTCGGCGGCCCGCTCGAGGTCCGGAAGCAATTTGCGCGTACGCCCCCGGCCGGCGACGGGATTGACGATGGCGGTCCACGGCACGGCGGGAGGCTACCGAGCCGCGGGAGCTAGCGTCGGGCAACGTGACGACGCTCGACCCGGCTCGTATCCCGGCCCACGTCGCGATCGTCATGGACGGCAACGGGCGATGGGCGCAGCAGCGGGGGCTGAAGCGCACCGAGGGCCACGCCGCCGGCGAGACCGCGTTGTTCGACACCGTCGAAGGCGCGCTCGATCTCGGTCTGTCGTGGATGACCGTGTTTGCGTTCTCGACCGAGAACTGGCGGCGCCCCGTCGACGAGGTGCGCTTCTTGATGAACTTCAACGAGCGCCTCCTGATGGAGCGGCGGGACGAGCTGCACGAGCGCGGGGTGCGGGTCCGCTTCATCGGCCGGCGGGGCGGCCGGGTGCCCGCGCGCGTGCGGCGCCGCATCGAGGAGACCGAGGCCTTGACGCAGGCGAATCGTTTGCTGACCCTGACGTTCGCGTTCAACTACGGGGGTCGCGCCGAGCTCGTCGATGCGGTGCGCGCGCTCGGGCGCGAGATCGCGAGGGGCCGGCTCGACCCCGAGAAGGTCGACGAGCGGACGATCCACCGGCACCTCTACGCGCCCGACATGCCCGACCCCGACCTCGTCATCCGTACGTCGGGCGAGTACCGGATCTCGAACTACCTGCTGTGGGAGTGCGCGTATTCCGAGCTCGTGTTCACCGACGTCCTGTGGCCCGACTTCCGCACGGCCCACCTCGTCGAGGCCATCGCCGAGTACCAGCGTCGCGAGCGCCGCTTCGGCGCGGTCTGATCCTCTGATCCTCCCAACTGTTGGGAGCGTGGTGGGCGGTATACGCCCATGATCCTCCCGACAGTTGGGAGCGTGATGGGCCGTATGCGCCCATGATCCTCCCGACAGTTGGGAGCGTGATGGGCCGTATACGCCCATGATCCTCCCCACAGTTGGGAGCGTGATGGGCCGTATACGTCCATGATCCTCCCGACAGTTGGGTGAATTACACTGATGTCATGAACGGGGGATGCCGGCCCGCAGCGAGCGCGACCCCATAAACATGCCGGGTCTCTATCGCGACGAGGGGGTCGTGCTGCGCACGATCAAGCTCGGTGAAGCCGATCGGATCGTCACGATCCTCACCCAGGGCCACGGCAAGGTGCGGGCCGTGGCGAAGGGCATCCGCAAGACGACGAGCAAGTTCGGGGCGCGGCTCGAACCCGTGAGCCGGGTCGCGCTGCAGTGCTACCGGGGCCGCGAGCTCGACGTGGTCACCCAGGCCGAGACCCTCGAAGCCCACCGCGCGCTGCGCGAGGAGTACGCGCTGTTGACACACGCCGTGGCGATGCTCGAAGCCGTCGATCAGGTCGCGCAGGAGCGTGAGCCGAACCCGGGTCTGTACCGCATGCTCACGGGCGCGCTGCGCACCCTCGACGAGCGGCGCGCGGTCGTCGTCACGCTCGCGTTCTTCTGGAAGCTGCTGTCGCTCGAAGGGTTCCACCCGTTGCTCGACGGCTGCGCCCGCTGCGACACCGAAGCGGGCGCCGGCGACGCGGAGCTGGTCGCGTTCGATCTCGACGAGGGCGGCACGGTGTGCCGGGCCTGCGCGCGCGGGGGCGGTCGTCCGCTGTCGCCCGCCGCCCTCGATCTGATGCGGCGCGTGCTCGGCGGCGGGCTGAACGGTGTGCTCGCGCAGCCCCCGGGTCCCGAGACCCACGAGGTGGAGCAGCTCGCATTCCGGGCGCTCGAGCACCACGTGGAGCGGCGCTTGCGCTCGACCGCGCTGCTGTAGACGACCCGAAGCGCCCCCCGTCGCGCCCGTTCGGCGCGCAACCGGCGTCAATGAGGCGCGCCGGGGACACCTGATCGACGCAAGTCGGACGGAGGGCGCCGAGTAGCCTGGTCGGCTATGGCCCCGGCCCCCGACCCGAAATTGATGGACCGTGTCGTCAACCTCGCCAAGCGCC
>DATMUX010000453.1:0-4122 GCA_035563695.1 Acidimicrobiia bacterium | reverse complement strand
ACGTGCTCACGGAGGAGCTCACCGTGGGGCCACACAAGATCCGCATCTCGACGAGCATCGGCATCGCCGTCGCCCCGGCCCCCGGCGCCGACCCCGGCGACCTGCTCCGCCGCGCCGACGCGGCGATGTACCGCGCGAAGGCGCAGGGCAAGGCGGGATGGGCCATGGACCCGAGCTCCCTCGAACCCAGCGGCAACGGCAACGCCGACGCCTGAGCCGCGGGCGCCGAGCCGCGAGCCCGGTCCGGTGCCGCGGCCCGCAGGGCAAAAAACCTTTGAAAATTGGGCCTGAGATCCGCCCATCGGCGTTGCAGACGTGCAACGATGCACCCCGCACTTCCCCAAGGATCGCGATGGAGGACATGTGAATCGCAGTCAGCTGCTGAACGAGCTCGCAGAGCGCAACGAGGTCAGCCGTCGGGAAGCCGACGCTTGGTTGACGTCGTTCACTGATCTGATCACCGCGACCGTTGCGACCGGCGAAGACGTCGCGATCTCGGGCTTCGCGAAGTTCCGGCGCATCGATCGCCCCGCACGCATGGCGCGCAATCCCGCGACCGGCGAGATGGTCAAGGTCGCGGCAAAGCGCGTCGCCCGCATCACACCGCTCAAGGCGTTCAAGGACGCGGTCTTGTCGGGGAAGGCCCCGGCCAAGAAGGCCGCGAAGAAGGCGCCCGCGAAGAAAGCGGCCGCCAAGAGAGCGCCTGCAAAGAAGGCACCGGCGAAGAAAACGGCGAAGAAGGCGACCAAGCGCCGCTGAACGAAGCGACCCCTCGGTCATCACCCGAACGAACCCGGGCGCATCCCGCCCGGGTTCGTTCGCGTATACGACCGGTACGCTCCCGCGCGTGGAGCCGTCGGTCCGCAACGTCGAACTGCTTCGAGTGCGCGTTCCGCTCGTCGCACCCTTTCGCACCGCGCGCGGTGTGACACGCACGAAGGAGGCGCTGCTCGTACGCGTCGACGTCGACGGCATGATCGGATGGGGCGAGTGCGTCGCCGAGCGCGCACCGACCTATGCCGCGGACACGATCGACGGCGCGCGGCTCGCGTTGCGCGATCACCTGCTCCCCCGCGTGTTCGCCGGGGCATCGTGCGACGACGTTCGCGGCCATGCTGCTGCCCGGGCGGCGTTGCAGTGCGCGTTGCTCGATGCCCGGCTGCGCGCGGAAGGCGTATCGCTCTCCGCACACCTGGGTGGAACAAGGGCCTTCATCGATGCGGGCGTGGCCATTGGTCTGCACGACGACCTCGACGAGCTGCGATCCGTCGTGAGGCGCTGTGTCGAGCAGGGCTACCGGCGGATCAAATGCAAGATCGAGCCCGGAAACGACGTACGCGTCGTGCGCGCCGCGCGCGCCGCGGCCGGTGACGATATAGCGCTCGCGGCCGATGCCAACGGGAGCTACTCGCTCGACGGCGCGGGCGCGCTGCTCGCGGCACTCGACGATCTGGGCGTGCAGTGTGTCGAGCAGCCGCTCCCGCCCGACGCGCTCGTCGACCACGCGACACTCGCGCGGGAGCGGCCCGGAACGTCGATCTGCCTCGACGAGTCGATCACGAGCGCGACGGTTGCACGCGATGCGATCGCGTTGCACGCGTGCGATGCGATCAGCGTCAAAGCCGGTCGCGTCGGCGGGCTCGCAGAGGCGCGCGACGTTCACGACGTGTGCCACGCCGCCGGCATCGCGGTCCTTGCCGGCGGGATGCTCGAGACGGGCATCGGCCGCGCCGCGTTGCTCGCGCTCGCGTCATTACCCGGCTTCACCTGGCCGGGCGACTGCTCCGCGTCCGACCGCTACTTCGGCCCCGACGGCGATCTCGCCGAGCCGTTCGTGCTCGACGGCGGCCGCCTGCGCGTGCCCGACGCACCCGGCTTGGGTGTCGACCCCCGGCCGGAGTCGCTCGCGCGCGCGACGATCGCGCGCGAGCGCATCACTGCTTCTTGATCCACGGGCGGATCATCACGATCGAATCCTCGGGATGATCCAGATCGAGCCGCAACACCATGGGCTCGGTGAACGGCTCACCACCGGCCCAGTCCTCGACGATGGCCGGCGTCTCGTCCTTCGGCGGCTCGATGACGTCGCGCAGGCCGAGCAATCCGGCGGCGAACACCATGCCGACCGGAGTCCGATGGAACTTCTCGATCGGTGCGGGCTCCGCGTGCGCGGCCGGCTCGCCATCGGCGAGCTCGTCGAGGCCACCCTCGTCGTCGCGCAGCACGAGATCACGGTACCGGAGGCGCGCGCTAGGGTGGTCCCCGTGGCGAACATACGTTCGGCTCGATCGGGGGCGGGTCCGCTGCGCTGGCAGCCGTCGCTGCTCGATGCGGCCGCGCCCGAGCCCGCGTTCGACGCGTCCTTCGCCGGCGTCGACCGCGTGGCCCTCGACGCCGGCGCGTGGGTCGAGCACGCCCCGGGTTGGGTGCACGGCGCGGCCGAGTTGTTCGCGCTCGTGCTCGATCACGCGCCGTGGGAGCACCGCACCGTGCCGATGTACGGGCGCATGGTCGAAGAGCCGCGGCTCACGGCGTGGTACGGCCGCACACTCGGCGACCCGAGCCTGCCCGGGCTGCTGACGGCGATGGCCGGCGCCCTCGGCGGCCGCTACGACCGCACGTTCGACGGGATCGGCGCCGCGCTCTACCGCGACGGCCGCGACAGCGTCGCCTGGCACGGCGACCGCATCGACCCGGGCATCGTGGAGCCCGTCGTCGCGATCGTGTCGCTGGGCTCATCCCGCACGCTGCGCATGCGGCCGCGCGCCGCGCCCCGGCACAGCCGCGCCTTCACGCTGCTCCCCGGCGACCTCTTCGTGATGGGCGGCACGGCACAGCGCACGTGGGAGCACGCGGTACCGAAGGTCGCGCGGGCGGGGCCGCGCGTCAGCGTGCAGTTCCGCCACTCGCGCTGAAGCGGGCTGCCCAGGTCACGTACTCGATCTTCACCTCGGCCCGGTCGACCGCGAGCGCGGCGACCGCGCCGGGCGGGGCATCGAGCGCGCGCACGGTCCAGCCTGCGGGCGCCGCCGGAACCGCGCGCAACGCCGTCGCGATCCCGACGCCGGTCGCCTTGAGGTAGGCCTCCTTCGCCGTCCAGGCGCGGAGGAACATCCCGAGCCGCTCGGTCTCGGGCGCGGCAACGAAGCGGGCGAGGGTTCCCGGGTCGAGCACCCGTTCGGCGAGCCGGCCGAGGTGCGGGCGCGGGCGCACGACCTCGACGTCGACCCCGAGCCGCACATCGCCGTCCGGGGCGACGGCGAGGATCCCGACCGGGCCCGAATGGCTCAGGCTGAACGCGACTCCGCCCCCGGCGACCCGCGGCCGGCCGTGTCGCGGGTCGCCGCAGTGCTCGCACTCTCGCACGATCGGCACCGCGCCCGGCGCGACACCGAGCATCTCCCCGAGCACCGCTCGCGCGATCTCGCGGGCCACGCGCACACGCGGGCCGCCGGACCGTTCCTCCGGCGACAGCGTCTCGCCGGACAGCCCCCCGGCGGCGGCGTCGGGCCGGTCGAGATCCATGCCCACGACACGTACCCGCACGGGCCCCATCCGTCCAGGGTAGTGGCCCGATTTCAGTGCCCTCGGGGACAGCCGATGCACTAACGGTGGGCAACGTCGGACGTCGCGACTGGACGAAGGTGCAGGGTCGGGCGAACGCCGCGCTCCTGCTCCTCGCGCGCGACATGCGTGCGGAGTTCGTCGAGCCCCCCGACACGCGTGCGTTCGCCGCGGTACGCGGTCGCACGAACGGGTGCACGTTCGAGCTGCAGATCGGCGCAGCCGCCAAGCGGCGCGATCCCGGGATCGTGCTGACCGTGCGGCACTTCACGCACCAGGCGACGGCAACCCTCGGCGGACCGGGCCTCGACGTGCCCGAGCTCGATCCGCACGCCATGCGCACCGCGATCGAGCAGGCGTGCTACAGCTTCGCGACGAACCGCTGATCGCCCCCGTCGTCAGGCCCTACATGCTCATCGTCGCCTCCGACGCGCACCGTGCGCACCATCCTCACGAGCCGTTCCTCGACCGCGGCCGGCACGTCGAACCGCCCGAGGTCCCCGAGCGCGCCGACCGCATCCTCGCCGCGCTCGCCGGCGCCGGACTCGCCGCGCCGGA
>DATMUX010000452.1:0-3054 GCA_035563695.1 Acidimicrobiia bacterium | reverse complement strand
CGAGGTCGAGCTCCGCGTCGACTCGAACGGCGAGCTGCTCGTCCGCGGTCCCGAGGTCTGCGCCGGCTACCTCGATCCGTCGGACACGGAGACCGCCTTCTCCCCCGCCGGATGGTTCCGTACCGGCGACCTCGCGACCATCGACGCCGATGGCCGTATCGAGATCGTCGGCCGGCTGAAGGACGTCATCATCCGCGGCGGTGAGAACATCAGCGCGGCGGAGGTGGAAGCCGTGCTCGAAGCCCATCCCGACGTCCGCCAGGCTGTGGCCGTCGGCATCCCCGACGCCGTGATGGGCGAGCGGGTCACGGCGTTCGTCAGCGCGGCGCCGTCGTTCGACCTCGACGCGTGCCGCGCGTGGTTCGCCGAACGGGGTGTCGCCCGCTACAAGACACCGGAACGCGTCGTCGTCGTCGACGCGTTTCCCCTGCTCGCGACCGGTAAGCCCGACCGGGCGGCGCTCCGCGCGCAACTCAGGTCGACCTGAGTCGACGACCGCCCCGCGGCGTCGGGACGTTCGGCCCTG
This sequence comes from Acidimicrobiia bacterium, assembly GCA_035563695.1. Lineage (GTDB taxonomy): Bacteria > Actinomycetota > Acidimicrobiia > IMCC26256 > PALSA-610 > DATMUX01. Next base: position 2,528 of record DATMUX010000452.1, on the reverse strand, counting down.
AGAGGCAACCGGCGATCCTCGTACCTTGACCCGAGACGGACGCAACGGTGCGTCCCCGGAGAAAAAGGTGAGGTGCCGGCATGCGCGCACGCATGTTGATCACAGGATTGGGGCTCGCGCTCGCGCTGGGCCTCGTCGCGGGCTGCGGCAGTAGCTCGAAGAGCTCGAGCTCGAGCTCGAACACGACCGCGTCGGGTGGCGTCACCCTTCCGGCCAGCGGCGGAGGCACGACCGTGAACGTCACGGTGAGCGACACCAAGGGACTCGGGGGACCGATGACGCTGACGGCAACGCCGTCGAGCGCTCCCGCCGGGAACATCACGTTCGTCGTCAAGAACGCGGGCACGATCGACCACGAAGTGCTGCTCATCAAGCTCGAGTCCGGCCAGGTGTACAACACGATCCCGATCACCGACGCCGGCGATCCGCCCGCCAAGGTGAAGAGCGGTGCCGACAAGATCGACGAGGCGAACAACATCGCCGAGACCGGCGACCCGAACCTGAAGCCGGGTGAGACGCGCAGCTTCACGGCGAAGAACGTGACGGCCGGCAACTACGCACTCGTGTGCAACATCGCCAAGCACTACGGTCTCGGCATGCGCGCACCCTTCACCGTCACCTGATGAACGCTCCCCCCGATGACGGCCCGACCCCGCACATCGGTTGGGGTCGGGCGATCCTGACGGCGGCAATCATCGTCGTCGTCGGGGTCGTCGTCTGCATCTACGTGCCGCAGTGGGTGCTCACCAAGATCCACTCGCTCAACCGCGGCAACCTCGACGCCATCGCGACCACCGTGTTCTTTGTCGGGCTGTTCGCGATCGCGATCGCGCTACGCGTGTTGCAACGACGCAAGGTCATCTGAGGCGACCACTCGCACCATGCCGGCCGTGCCTCCCGTCCCCGACGCCTCGTGGCTCTGGGCCAACGAGCCGTGCCGGGCCGCGTGTCCCGTGCACACCGACGCCGGCGCGTACGTCACCGCGATCGCCGAGGGCCGCTACGAGGACGCGTACCTCGTCGCTCGCGCACCGAATCCGTTCCCGTCGGTGTGCGGCCGGGTCTGTGCCGCGCCATGCGAGCGGGCCTGCCGCCGCGGTTCGGTCGACGCACCGGTGTCCATCCGCGCGTTGAAGCGGTTCGTCACCGAGCGGTTCGGCGTCGAGAGCTTCGCGTCGACCGCCATCTGGCACCGCGCGCACGGCGACGTCCCCGCGGCAACCGGACCGAGCGTGGGCGTGATCGGCGGCGGGCCGGCCGGTTTGGCGGCCGCGTGTGATCTCCGGCTCGCGGGCCATCCCGTGACGGTCTACGAGGCGCAGGAGCGCCTGGGCGGCATGATGGTGCTCGGCATTCCCGAGTACCGGTTGCCGCGGCCACTCATCGCCCGGGAGATCGAGGCGATCGTCGAGTTGGGCATCGACGTGCACACCGGAGTGCGGATCGGTGAGCACGTCTCGCTCGACGAGCTGCTCGAACGCCACGGCGCGCTGTTCCTCGGCGTCGGCACCGGACTCGCGCGCGACCTCGACCTTCCCGGCCACGAGCTCGACGGCGTGCTGCGCGCGGTGGAGTTCCTGCTCAACGTCAATCAGGGCTTCAAGGTCGATCTCGGTGAACGGGTCGTGGTCGTCGGCGGCGGCAACGTGGCGTTCGACGCGGCCCGCACCGCGTTGCGCGCGGCCGAGGAGCACCAACCGACGCCCGAACCGGTCGCGCTCGGCCCGACGTCCGACGACGACGCGCGCCGCGCCATGACGACGACGCTCGATGTCGCCCGCGCGGCTCGGCGCGCAGGCGTGCTCGACGTCACGGTCATCGCGCTCGAGTCGACCTCCGAGATCCCCGCCGATCCGGAGGAGATCGACGAGGCCGAGCGAGAAGGCATCACGATCGTCTACCGGCGGGGGCCGCAACGCTTCCTCGGCACGGAGCGGGTGACCGGCCTGGAGACGATCGCGGTCGAGCGCGTGTTCGACGATCAGGGCCGCTTCGCGCCGGCGTTCTTCCCGAACACCGAGCAGGTGTTCCCGGCCGACACCGTCATCCTCGCGGTCGGCCAGCAGGCCGACCTGTCGTTCGCCGGTCATGGTCTCGAGCGCACGCGCGGGGGCGGCGTGCAGGTCGACGCGCAATCGTTGCGCACATCGCACCCGAAGATCTGGGCGGGCGGCGACGTCGCCAAGGGGCCGCGCAACCTCATCGACGCGATCGCCGACGGCCGGCGCGCCGCGGCGTCGATCCACGCCTCGCTGTCGGGCCGCCCGCTGCCCGAAACGGATCATCACGAGGTGCGGGTCGAGCTGCGCACCGGCTACCGCCGCCTCGACACCGACTACGACGCGATCCCCCGCCAGCCGATCCCGGCGACACCCCACGAACGGCGCGTCGGCTTCGGCGAGGTCGAGACCGGGTACGACGAGCGCGCCGCGCGCCTCGAAGGTCTGCGCTGCCTGCGTTGCTTCGACAACATCATGCTCTCGCCCGAGCTGTGCATCCTGTGCGGCCTGTGCGTCGACGTCTGCCCG
>DATMUX010000451.1:0-3441 GCA_035563695.1 Acidimicrobiia bacterium | reverse complement strand
TGCTCGTAGGGATCGCGACGGTCGCGCACCGCGCGCGACCGGCGGCCCCCGTCCCGCGCGACCGCCCGACCGTCGCGGGATTGATCGCGGTCGGGGTCATCGGCGGCGGTGTGCCGTTCGTGCTGTTCTTCGAGGGCCTGGCGCGCGCGACGACCGCCGACGCGGCGTTCATCCAGAAGACGCTGGTCGTATGGGTGGCCCTGCTCGCGGTGCCGTTGCTGCACGAGCGCATCGGAGGCTGGCACCTCGCGGCGATCGGACTGCTCGTCGCGGGCCAGGCACTGCTGACGCACAACCTCTCGGCCCTGCGCATCGGGCGGGGCGAGACCATGATCTTCGCGGCCACGTTGCTCTGGGCGGTCGAGACCGTGATCGCCAAGCGGTTGTTGGCACGCGTCGAGCCGGAGACGCTGGGCGTCGTGCGCATGGTGGTCGGGAGCGCCTTGCTCGTCGGCTGGTGCGCGGTAACGGGGCGCCTGCACGCGCTGCTCTCGCTCTCCCGGCCCGGTGTGGAGTGGGCGCTCATCACGGGCCTGCTGCTCGCCGCGTACGTGACGCTCTGGTTCTCGGCCCTGGCGCGCGCCCAGGCCGTCGACGTCACCGCGGTGTTGGTGGTCGGCGCGGTGATCACCGCGTTCCTCGATGCGCTCGTTCAGGGAAAGGCACTCGCGCCCGACACGCTGGGCCTGCTCATGCTCGTGGGTGGCGGGATCGCGATGGTCGTCGCCGCGTCTCGCGAGACGCCGGAGGTGGTGCGCGCGTGACCGGCGCGATCACGTTCGCCCGGTTCGCGTATCCGCCGAACGCGCTCGGCTACTGCGGGCCCGATGAGCACGACACGCTGCTCGAATGTGCCGACGCGGGCATCGACGACGGTTGCCTGCGGTTCCTCGCGCGTTCCTTCGAAGGTGCCTGGCCGTACCTCGAGCTCATCGCGAGCGCGAACGCGATCGCCGACCCTCTCGACACGCGCGTCGTCGAGGCGTACTGGCTTGGCAACGGGCTCCTGCGCGCGGTCACGCCCGACTTGCTGCACCGCTCGCTCGAGGATCGGTTCCGCAGCGCGGCCGGCCGCCAGTGGGAGCGGCTCGCGGCCGTCGTCCCGTACGCGCTGGCGCCGCAGCACGGGTTCCACGTGTTCGCGGTCTACCCGTGGACGGGGCTGTTACGCGGGCCGGCCCAGGTCGATGCGCTGCACGTGCTGGATCGATGCCGCATCCGCTGGGGCCGCGTCCGCGCCGTCGACCGCGACGCCGCGCTGGTGGATAGCGCGCCGCTCACGTGGGACGGGCGGCGGCTCGCGCTGGGGCCGGAGCGGGCCGAGCAGGTCGTCGTCGCGCGCAACGGGGCCCATCTCGCCCCCGGGTGCCGGCCCGGCGACGTCGTCGCGCTGCACTGGGAATGGGTCTGCGAGCGGCTCGATGAGCGCCGGCTGCGCTGGCTGCAGCGCTGCACGCGCGTCCAACTCCGCGCAGTCAACGCGATGGCGTTCTCCCCGCCCGCTGCGGTGCTGTCCTGAGGGCACGCCGAGCCGAATCCCGGTTGACGCCGCGCACCGCCCCGCACGACGATCATGGGATGCCCCACGCCGTCGAATACGAGCTGCGCGACCACGTCGCGACCATCACTTACAACCGGCCCGACTCGCTGAACGCGATCAACGGCGAGATGCGGCGCGGCCTCAACGACGCGTTCTCCGGATTCCGGGACGACGACGAGGCGTGGGTCGCGATCGTGACCGGCGCGGGACGCGCGTTCTGCGTCGGTGCCGACTTGTACGACGGCGCGGGCGTGACCGGGGAGTTCGCGGGGACGTTCTGGGAGAAGCCGACCGTGAACTCGTTCGAGAGCGGCTGGGAGATCTTCAAGCCGGTCATCGCCGCGGTGAACGGCTACTGCCTCGGCTACGGGCTGACGTTGGTGACCTGGTGCGACTTCGTCATCGCGAGCGACCGGGCCGAGTTCGGCTTCCCGGAGGTCACGATCGGCGTGCCCACGATCGTCGGCGCGATCCGCCTGCCGCAGCGGCTCAACTGGCAGTACGCGATGGAACTCTTGCTGACCGGCGAGCGCATCGGCGCGACCCGCGCCCACGAGATCGGGCTCGCCGGGTGGGTCGTGCCCCACGACCGGCTCATGGACGAAGCCCACGCCCTCGCCCGCCGCCTCGTGGCGGCCGCTCCGCTCGCGGCGCGGGCGACGAAGGAGGTCGCGGTGCGCACCCGGACCATGGCGAGCGTCGAGTCGATCCGGTTCGGCGAGACCATGCGCCGCGTCGCGGCCGCGACCGACGACGCGGCCGAGGGCGCGCGGGCGCGAGCCGAGGGGCGCCCGCCCCGATGGCGCGGCCGTTAGCGCCTACGCTGCCCCGCCATGCGCAGATTCCTCTTCGGCCTCGTCGTCGCGTCGGTGATCGCCGCCGCGGGGTGTGGCAGTAGCTCCAAGTCGGCGTCCTCGTCGTCGGCGACCAACGACCCGCCTTCCGCCGCGAACACGAACTGCGCGAAGCCCGCTTCCGGTGCGACGGCCACGATCGAGACGAACTTCGGCTGCATCATCGTCGCGCTGGACACGCAACACGCGCCGAAGGCCGCCGGCCGGTTCATCGAGCTGGCGAAGAAGGGCTTCTACAACGGCCTGACGTTCCATCGCGTCGTGCCCGATTTCGTGATCCAGGGCGGCGACCCCAGTGGCGACGGCACCGGCAGCTCGGGTACGCCGCCCGTTGTCGGTGAGGTGCCCAAGGATGGTTATCCGATCGGATCGCTCGCGGCCGCGAAGACCCCGTCCGATCCCGACGGCACGTTCGACTGCCAGTTCTTCATCGTCACCGGCCAGCAGGGTACGCAGCTCCCGCCGCAGTACGCGCGTTTCGGCCGGGTCGTGTCCGGCATGGACGTCGCGAAGAAGATCGAGTCGCTCAACTCGGGCGGCGACGGCCCGCCGACGCAGAAGGTCACGATGACGAAGGTGACGATCAGCGGCGCCTAGGAACGGCGCCGCGGTCGGCGCGCTCGGCTTTGGAGTCGTGGTGTGCCGGGTTCGGGCACCGTGGTGCTCCAAAACCGGGCAGGTGTGCTCAGCCGAGCTTGGCCATGATGCCCGCGATCGTCGGATCGCTGCACACGTTGGCCGGCTGACCGTTCGTCAGCTTGCAGATCGCGGCGGTCATCGTGTTCGCGGCGCCGACCGCGCCCTTGGCGATCGGGCTCGACGGGTCGTGGAGCGCGGCGGCGATCTGCTCGGCCGTCTTGCCCTGCAGCACGCTCGCGTCGTAGGTCGCGCCCGTGGTCACGTAGCGGCCGCCGAGGTTCATGAACGGGATCGAGCCGGGCTGAGTCGTGTACGGCGCGACATCCCATGTCGCCATCAACTGTGCCTGCTCGGCCGTCGGTGTCTCGAGCGGCTTGCCGGTGCGCGTCTCGGTCTCGACCGGCTCGA
>DATMUX010000450.1:0-4541 GCA_035563695.1 Acidimicrobiia bacterium | reverse complement strand
GATCGCGAGCGCGGCGAGCGGGTCGAGCCAGTAGGCACCCTGCGCGATGTAGATGATTGCGCCGACGATCGCGACACCCGCCGCGGCGGCGGCGTCGGCGGCAGTGTCCAGCAGGACCGCTCGCATGTTGAGGTCGGTGTCATCGCCGTCACCGCGCAAGATGAACGCGCCGAGCAACATCACGAGGGCCGCGACGCTGCTGATGATCAGCACCGCCAGGCCGTGCACGTGACCGGCTCCCGCCACCAGGCGTCGCATCGATCCCGCGGCGACGAGGATCGCGAGCGCGAGGAGCCATCCGGCGTTGACCAGGGCGGCGATCATGGTGGCTTTGGGGTATCCACGAGGGTGTCGCGGGGTTGGCGGAATGCGAGCGAGTCGAATCGCGATCAGCGAGATCACGATCGCGGCCGCGTCGGCCAGGTAGTCGATCCCTTCGGCGATTACGCCGAGCGAGTGAGCTGCGACTCCGACGATCACCAGCGCGGCGATCAAGCTCAGATTGAGCCCGAGGACGACGCCGAGGCGGGCCGATTTCGACATCGGCACGAGCGTACGACTTGATACCGGGCGAGCTGCGGGAAGATGCAGAGGCGCCGTTCCGAAGGTCACGTCGATCTGCACCCGGCGCCTCTCCTCGACGCCGACGAGGCGGGCGAGTTCGTCGACGCGCTCTCGAAACGGACGTCGACGCAGCCGGGATCGTCCCGATCCCGAGCGAGCGAATCGGGTGAGCGCTCATCCACCGACTCGTCCCGCTTCACCGTTACGTTGACGGCATTCCTGGAGAGATGGAGGCTGACATGATACGTGCGCTACTGGCCGCTCTGGTGATCTTCTTGATCGCGACGTTCCCGGCAACATGGCTGTTGATGCTGTTCTTGGGCAACGTGCACCTCAAGCTGTCGTACTGGGGCACGCTGCCGCTCGGGATCATCGCCTCGATCCTCGTCGCCGGTGCGGCAGCGAACTCGGGAACGATGTAACGACGTAGCTTTCGCACGCGCGTCGATGAGCTGCCGAAGGTCGGCGTGTTCAGCCTGGCGGCGCGAAGAACTCCAGCGCGATGTTGTCGGGGTCACGGAACGACAGTCCCGATCCGTACGACGCATCGACGATCCCGCCATTCGCGATGCCGAGTTGGTTGAGTCGGGGTTCCCACTGCTGCAGGTCGCCCCGATCCGCGCACGCGAACGCGAGGTGATCCAGGCCGACGCGACGCTCGTCGAAGGTGCCTGCCGCCGGGTCGGGAAACTGGTGGAGGCCTACGAGCGTTCCGCCGATGGCCCACACGACGTGGCGGAACGGCCCGGTGTCCTCGTCGAGGACGGGCTTCGTGTCGAAGAGCTGTTCGTACCACGGGACGCTGCGATCCAGTTCGCTCACCGTGAGCGCGACGTGGGTAATCGTCGGGAACGGCGGCATGGCTGGCTCTCCCTCGATCGAACGGTTGGAGCGTTGGAATGTAACACCGTACGCGCCAAGCGTCACTGCCCACCGGTCGGTCGGCGGTCGAAGGAGTCGCGCTACCGCTACGGCGGCGGTGGGTGAGGGGATCTGCGGCGGCGGTATTCGAGCACGGTCAGGCACAAAACGCGGGCGTCGGAGGATCTGATCAGAGCGGTTGCAGGAGCATCTCGGTGCCCGGACAGCCGATCTCCAGCGGCCAGGCGTCCGAACGTTGCTCGGTGATCGGTTCGAAGCCGGCCTTGATGTACGCGCGCCGGGCGCGCTCGTTCTCGATGAAGACCGAGATCTGGGCGTACTCGAAGCCCCGCTCGCGCCCGTGCCCGAGTAGCTGGTGCAGCAGCCCGTCGACGAGACCCCGGCGGCGCATCTCCGGTCTGGTCGCCACGTTCTCGATGACCCACCGCGGTCCGGGCGGGCCCGGATTGTCCAGGACTAATCCGCCGAGCAGCACTTCACTGCGGCGAAGGTAGTCGGGGTCCTGGGCGTCGATGGCTTCCGCAACGGTGGCTGCTGCCATCTCGGGTAGGGCCACGTCGAAGCCCTGGGTCGACGAGTCGTACGCGCACATCGCCGCGCCGGGCTCGCCGTCGAGTTCCGCGACGAGGAACAACGACCAGTGGAAGACGTGCACGGTGTCCGTCGTCGCCAGGCGACGGAGGAACGACAGGGTGGCGGCTTCGCCCGAGGCGTTGAGGTACTCCCAGATACCGCGGTCGAGGTGCGAGCGCGACGCCGCCAACATCACCCACGTCAGCAGGTCGAGGTCTTTGTCGGTGGCACGGCGGATCCGAATGTTCACGCGGACCTACGCTAGTAGTGCGTCTGCGGCGACGCACAGGATCCGGACGCCCGCGAAGATCGTCCATCCGATGCGCAATCGTCACGCTTCTTCGAGTGCTTCGCCGAGCGCCTGCAATCCCGGCCGACGTGTGAGGTCGATCAGCAAGTGACCTACGCAGAGCGCGATCCCGATGGGCGGCTCGACCAGTCCGACTCCGACCAAGGTAGCCATTCCGATATAGAACGCGAGGTGCTCGAGCGGTGGCGTCTCGACCGCGGTGTGATCCACAGTAATGAGCACGCGGTGTCCGCCGTGTTCGGTCACGAGCTCGGCATCGATCGTCGTGTGAATGAGCGGCAACGCGAAACCGGAACGATTGACCGCATCGTCAGCTACATCGACGGTCTCATCATCGTCAACCGATGACTGACCAGGTTCCCGGGCTTTCACAGCCATCGCAACGGGCTCCCTTCCGTCGCCCGACATCGACCCATCCTGGCCCGCGATCGTCGACCACCGCAGATCGACGGCTGTGGCGCGACGCACCAGGTGACGTAGTGGCCCGCGGTCAGCGTCACGAGGGCATGACGTCCAGCATCGAAATTCGCTGTCGGTGCGCCCGTGCGTGCGTACCGGATTGGGGAGCGGCACCGAGCTGCGTTCGGCCGCTCTTCGTCACCGGCGATCTTCCTCCCCATACGGTTCGAACGAGGTTTGGGCGTAGCCGAAATTCTCGAAGGCGCGTTCGCCGTAGTCCGCATTCGTCGCACCTCGACCCGCGTCGTCCGCCCGGCGAAGGTCGTCGGTGCCGACGGCCGACGGGTCGCCTTCGCTGCGAACGAGCGTGCCGGTGGGCGACAGATCCGAGGGCGGCGGATCTTTGGTTTCCACGTGCGTGTCGCGCACGAGAGCGGTGGGCTTGCCGTTGGAGTACCAACGTTCCTCGTGTCGCTCGTACGGATCGTGATACCAACCTTCGGCTTCCATCGCCGTCCTCCTATTCGACCGCGCTCCCAACGCCTCGGGAGGTGAGAACTACGCGGTCCCTCGGAAACAGAACTGCGTACAGCTGAAGTAGTAGTCGCCCCGCTGACCGAGGTCTTCTTGGTCGGCCGACCAGGCCGCTGCTTCTTCGGCCGTGATCGACTCGCGACCTGAAACGAAGTCGGCGATCAGCGGAATCATGGCAACGCCGTACGTTTCCGGATCGAAGGCGGTGCTCGCGAAGACATGTCCCTGGCTCGTGATCCCATCAAAGCCGGCGCTGCGCATACGCGACGCGAGGGTCCGAGGGAGTGATGGGTGCGCAAGATGTTCGTCCCACGCGCGCAGGACTCGGTCCATGCGAGCGTCATCCGAGGAATGCCACGACACGGTTGCCCAGTCGACATCCCAGACAACGACGCGTCCTCCCGGTCGCAGTGACCGTCGCATTTCCGCCAACGCGGCGGTTGCGTCTGCGACGTATTCGAGAACCTGGACACTGAACACAACATCGAACGACTCGCTCTCCACGGGCAACGCCAACGCGTCGCCCTCGCGGAACACGACGTTGTCATGCCCTGCACATCGAGCCGCAGCCAGGCCGAGCATGGCGGCACTCGAGTCAACCCCGACGATCGCGCCGCTCGGGCCGATCGTGTCGAGGAGTTCGGCAACGTAGAAGCCGCTGCCACATCCAACGTCCAAGACCCGATCACCGGTATCCGCGGCGATGGCCTCACGGACCAAGCGTCGTCGCCGCAACGCATCACGCGTTCGATACAGGCGTTCGAGCCGCCTCGAGGTCTCCTCGTCAAAAGATATCTGGCTCACCCGCGACTCCCCCCGCACCGCGACCCACCGACCAGTGCATGATGCCCGCTCCGTAGCGATATTGCACGCTCCGGAGCAGGCGGGTGCCGGTTATCGGGCGGCTCCAGGCAGTTCTGTGCGCGCCTGCTGAGGTTCGGGATCCGTCCCTGGATTAACCGCGCGATTCGGTCGTGTTGTTCACTACTCCTGGGACACATCGAGCAGCGATCTTGGCCGCTCTCCCGGTCTCAACCCCAGGAACCGTCGCATTGCCGGAGCCGCAAATGAAGGATGTATCTGGCGACCGATTGATCGCGTCTGCGATCGTCATCGCGTCGAGGTCCGCGCGAGCGCATAACGACGGAGCGCCAATCGGCAGTCATGAGTGGCGATGTGCTCCCTGTCCCACTTCGTACGCCTGCGCGACGCGAGCAGCGAACGCCTTGTCGAGCTGGTGAAGGTCGCCCAGCACGAAACGATGCACCCATAACCGTTT
>DATMUX010000449.1:0-5000 GCA_035563695.1 Acidimicrobiia bacterium | reverse complement strand
GGCGCCAGCGCAGCGACCGGAGGGGAGCGGAGCGCCTAAGCCGACCCGGAGATCTCGAGGGAGAAGGTCGATGGGCATGAACGCAATCGAGAAGATCCTGGCCGGCCACTCCGAGCAGAAGGAGGTCCGGCCGGGTGACGTGGTGATGGTCAACGTCGACGTCACCGTGCAGTTCGACCATGGTCGGCCCGACGTGTTGCGCATCGCCAACCCCGACAAGCTCGTGTTGCTCCACGACCATGTGGTCCCGGCGCCGACCGTCCAGGCGGCGAACAACGCGAAGCGAATGCGCGAGTTCGTCGAGCGGTTCGGTATCGAGAACTACTTCCCCGTGGGCAAGCACGGCATCTCCCATGTGCTCGTTGCGGCGGAGGGTTACGCGCTTCCCGGCCAGATCCTCGTCAACGCGGATTCGCACACGTGCTCCTCGGGTGCGATGAACTGCCTCGCGCGCGGCATGGGCCCGTCGGAGATGCTTTACATCCTGTGCAAGGGGCAGACCTGGTATCTCCTCGGCCCGACCACCAAGGTGGTCCTCGAGGGCGAGCTACCCGAGCGTGTGTACCCGCGCGACGTGATCCACTACATCCCGGGGCAGTACGGCGACTTCGCCGGTCGCAATCTCGAGTGGCACGGTGAAGGCCTCGCCAACATCGATGTCGACGGCCGGCTGACGATGGCGACGATCTCGGCCGAGTTGTCGGCCGAGTTCTCGTTGTTCCCGTACGACGACGTGCTCGCCCGCTACCTCGAGGGGCGGGCGAAGTGGCCCTTCGAGCCGGCACACCCCGACGACGACGCGGAATACGAACAGGTGATCACCGTCGATCTCGCATCGCTCGAACCTCAAGTCGTCCTGCCCGGCAAGGTCGCGTGGAACAGCAAGGGTGCGCGCGAGATCTCGAGCGAAGGAATCAAGATCGACCAGGCGTTCATCGGCTCGTGTGCCAATGGGCGGGTGAGTGACTTCGCGATCGCCGCCGAGATCTTGGCGGGCCGGCAGATCGCGCCCGGTACCCGAATGATCGTCACTCCGGGCAGCCAGGACATTCTGAAAGAAGCGATCAAGCTCGGGTATGTCGAGACGTTGATGGACGCGGGTGCCGTGGTCACGAACTCCACATGTGGGGCGTGTTTCGGCGGACACATGGGTCTGCTCGCCGACGACGAGGTGTGCATCACCGCGTCGACACGCAACTTCCAGGGCCGCATGGGCAGTCCGAAGGCGAGCGTCTTCATGGGCTCTCCGGCGACGGTCGCGGCGTCGGCAGTCGCGGGCGTGATCACCGATCCCCGCGACCTCTGAGGATGAAAGAAGCGGACATGATCGCGAGCACGTTCACGGGCCGGGTGTGGAAGTTCGGCGACGACATCAACACCGATCTCGTGATCCCGAACTTCGCGGTTCTGATGACGCTCGAAGAACAGCTGCGCCATTGCTTCTCCGCCAACCGTCCGGGTTGGGTGGACGAGGTGCAGCCGGGCGATGTGATCATTGCCGGCCGGAACTTCGGCGTCGGCTCGGCGCGCAACATCGGCGCGGTCTTCCACGGCTTGGGGATCAGCGGGGTGGTCGCCGACTCGTTCAACGGGCTCGGATTGCGCAATTGCATCAACTCCGGGTTGCCCTCGCTTCCGTGCCCCGGTGTGCTCGACGTGTTCGACGAGGGCGAGGTGGCCGACGTCGACTGGACCACCGGCGACGTGAAGAACGCCGCGACCGGCGCCACGGCGCACGGCACTCCGATCCCGCAAGCATTGCAAGACATCGTGACCGCCGGCGGCGTCGAGAACGTTCTGCGCCGCGAGGGTTACCTCGCCCCCCGTTAGGCCACGAGGAGAACGAGATGGCGCCGGAAACGAACACGTCGGTGACGGCCCGAGTTGCCGAATGGATCGTGAAGGTCGACGATGCCGACGTCCCGGCCGTGGGCGTCGAGCGGGTCCGGAACCTGGTGCTCGACTCTCTCGGCAATCAGTTCGCGGGGATGTCGGCGTCGACGGGGCGCCTGCTCTCCGAGTGGGTCAGGGCGCAGAGCGCGGCACCGGTGTGCACGGTGACCGGTCACGACTTCAAGACCACTCCGGCGTTCGCCGCGCTCGTCAACGGTGCCGCGTCGCATGCGCTCGAGAACGACGACATCGCGACCTTCAGCAGTCATCCGAACAGTCCACTCACGGCTGCGACACTGGCGCTCGGCGAGAAACTCGGCACCTCGGGCCGTGAGTTCGTTCTCGCCTGGTTGATCGGTTGGGAGATCACGGCTCAGACGATGAAGGTCTGTCTCGGTCCGCGTGGCAACGAGCTGATCAACCGCGGCTGGTTCAATCAGGGCTTCCAGGAGGCCCTGGGCGTCGCCGCGCTCGCCTCGCGCCTCCTGAAGCTCGACATCGACCAGACGCGCATGGCCTTGGGTCACGCCGCGTCGGCGATGGCCGGGATGATGAAGAACCGGGGAACCGACACGAAGGGTTTCACGGCCGGGAGCGCCGCGATGCACGGCGTCATCGCCGCCGAGCTCGCGGCGGCGGGCTTCACCGCAGACCGCGACATCCTCGACGGCGAGCTCGGTGTCGCACGACTGCTCGGTCTCGAGAACGGCGACGCCGAGAAGATGGTCGACGGCCTCGGGTCGTGGGACCTGGCGACGCGCGGCTCGACGATCCGGTTGCACGCCTGTTGCGGTGCTGCGCACTGGAGTATGGACGCCCTGCAGCAGATTCTCCGGCGGCGTCCGTTGAAGCCGGAGGAGATCGCATCGATCGACGTCGAGATCCCTGAATTCCTCACCGACATGATGCCGATTCACGCACCGCGGTCCGGGTTGGAAGCCAAGTACAGCCTCGAATACGACCTCGTCACGATCGCGCTCGACGGGCGGGCGGGCATCCATCAGTACACCGACGAGGCGGTGCGGCGGCCGGCGGCACAAGCGCTGATGCAGCGCGTGAACATCATCCCGGTGAACGGGCCGCTGGAAAGCCGCGTCGTCGTGACCCTCGAAGGGAGCGAGCAACTCGAAGCGAGCGTGAACCGCGCACACGGCAACCCGGCCGATCCACTCACCGAGGCGGAGCGGATCGGGAAGTTCCACGAATGCGCGGCCGGCCTGACGAGCGAGCGCCGGCGTGAGCAGATCGTCGACCTCTGCTCGCGGCTCGACGCGCTTGCGAACGTGCGCGAGCTCGCGGACGCAATCGGGGCGGAAGGCGCCCGATGATCACGGTGAGCTCCCCGGAGGCCGCGCATGGCCTATGACATCGTCATCCAGGGCGCGCGCATCGTCGACGGAACCGGTGCGCCGGCCTACGGCGGTGACGTCGCAATCCAGGACGGACGTATCGCCGAGATCGGCGAGGTGAGCGGCCGGGCCGCGCGCACGATCAGCGCCGACGGCCAGGTCGTCGCGCCCGGCTTCATCGACGCACACACGCATTACGACGCGCAGCTGCTGTGGGATCCCGCCGCGAACCCGTCGACCGTGCACGGGATCACAACCATCCTGACCGGCAACTGCGGCTACACGCTCGCTCCCGTGCGGCGAGACGATCAGGACTATCTGATGGGTCTGTTCGCCGCCGCCGAGGAGATCCCGAAAAAGGCGCTGCAGCTCTTCGCCCCGTTCCGCTGGGAGACGTTCTCGCAATGGCTCGACTGGATGCCCGGACGTCTCGGCGTCAACGTCGTGACCCAGGTCGGCCACAGCGCGGTACGCCGCTTCGTCATGGGCGAAGCTGCGCTGGAACGGCCGGCCACGGGGGACGAGATCGCCGAGATGCTGCGGATCGTGGATGGCGCGATGGACGCGGGCGCTGTGGGGATCAGCAGCAGCCAGGCGCCCCACCAGCGCGGGGAGCTCGGTGAGCACATCCCATCGTTCTTCGCGGACGACGCCGAAATTCGAGGTCTGGCAGAAGCTGTCCGGCGCAAGGGCAAGCGGTTGCTGTCGATCAATCCTGCGACCAAACGCGATGGGCTGAGCGACGAGGACCGTGCGTTGTTGGTAGGACTGGCCGAGGTCTCCGCGGCCGCGGTCTCCTGGAACGACTTCGGCATGGGTACGCCCAATGGAGACAGCGTCCTCGAGTTCATGGAGGCCGAGCTGCAGCGCGGCCGCGAGATCTATGCCATCGCCCGCTGCCAGCGACCCGAAACACGCTTCACGCTGAAGAAGCTCTCCGCGATCTTCGCGAACTCCGAGCCGTGGGTCGAGCTTTCGCGGCTCGACGCGCCCGACAAGATCGTCGCGCTCGGTGATCCGACCTGGCGCGCGCGCTTGAGCGAGTTCTGGGATACGGCGCGCTTCATGGTGAACACGTCGGTCGAGAAGGCCGCGAGCCCGGCGACGGCACCGCTCGCGGGCCGGCTGCTCGTCGACATCGCCAACGAGCGTGGCATCACCCCGTCGGAGGTGATGTTCGATGTCGCCCTCGAAGACAAGCTCGAGACCTTCTTCCGGATCTCCGGTCCCGTGAACGTCGACGAATCGCGCCTCGAACGGATTCTGAAGAGTCCGGCCACGTTGGTCGGAATCTCCGACGGCGGTGCCCACCTGCAGACGTTCGCGGGTGGCGACTACACCAGCTACTTCCTTGCACACTGGGTCCGCGAAAAGGGGTCGTTCACGCTCGAGGAGGGTGTTGCCGCACTGACGTCACGCGTCGCTCGATTCCTGGGACTCACGGACCGAGGCACGCTTCAGGTCGGCCACGCCGCCGACGTCGTGGTCTTCGATCCCGACACGGTCGAGCCCCTCACCTTGCTCACGCTCGACGACATTCCGGGCGGCGGTACCCGCATGACGAAGAACGCTCGCGGCATTCCTTGGGTCCTCGTCAACGGTGAGCCGGTCGTCGAGGCCGGCGCGCCGACCGTCGCCGTGCCGGGCGCCGTGCTCGGTCGCGCGTGAGCGAAACGATGAGCATCCATGACGCGGCGACCGCCGTCGTGACGAGCGGCAGACCTACGCCCGGCGGCGTCGTGGCCCTTCGAAGGGATC
>DATMUX010000448.1:0-2485 GCA_035563695.1 Acidimicrobiia bacterium | reverse complement strand
CGGGCGGCGGCGAGCCACTGCCATTGCTCGGGGGAGACTCGGCGGAGTCGCAGCGCCATGCGGAATAGAGCGTACGGCGGTCGTGCCGGCGCGCCGCGGATGCCCGCGGACTCCCGCGGACTCCCGCGGTGCCCGGGGTGTGCGCCCGCCGCCTCAGCCGTCGGGCGAGAAGGCGCCCTTGCCCATCTGCTCGCGCACCGTCACGACGGGCGGGTTCGTGAGGGTGCGGCGCTGCCAGTTGGCGCCGTCGACCACGAGCGTGTGACCCGAGATGAAGCGCGCGTACGGCGACGCGAGGAAGGTGGCAGCCCACCCGAGCTCCTGGCGCTGGCCGACGCGCAGCGCCGGTTGGCACGCGTCCTTGTCGGAGGTGCGGTCGAGGTTGCCGCGGATGTCGGCGGTCATGTCCTCGTGCGGGAACAGGCCGGGCACGAGCGCGTTCACTTGGATCCCGTACGGTCCCCATTCGACTGCGAGCGATTCCGTGAGGTTCTTCACGCCGGCCTTCGCCGCGGCCGAGTGCACGAATCCGGGTCCGCCGGTCCACGCGTAGGACGCGCCCACGTTGATGATCGACCCGGGTTCGCGCGCGGCGATGTGGCGGCGGCCGAACTCGCGACAGCACAGGAACGTGCCGTTCAGCGTGATGTCGACGACCGTGCGCCACGCGTTCGGCGACATGTCCTCGGCCGGAACGGGGAAGTTCGCGGCGGCGTTGTTGACGAGCACACCCGGGAGCCCGAATCGCTCCTGCGCCGCGTCGAATGCGGCGGCGATCTGGTCGGCGTCGCGGATGTCGCAGGCGACGGTGAGGACGGGCGCACCGATCGCGGTGATCGCCTCGGCCCCGGCCTCCAGATGTTCGGCCTTGCGGCTCGCGATCACGATCGACGCGCCGGCGCGCGCGAACTCGGCGGCGATCGCCTTGCCGAGCCCGGTGCCCGCGCCCGTCACGAACGCGCACGTGCCGGCGAAGGTTCCCGGCGGGACGGCGGTGGCACCGACCGCGGGCGGGTGGGGGAGCCCGATCAGATCGTCCATGCTCAACTCCCCGTGTAGCGCGGCGGGCGTTCCTCGCCGCGCGCGGCGCGCATCTCCGCGAAGTCGTCGCTGCGGTTGATGAAGGTCTGGTAGATCATCTCGTCGTTCATCGAGCTGCGGATCTGCGGGAGCGCGAGGTGCCGGATGACCTCGCGCGCCATCTTGATCGTGACCGCGGGCGCGGCCGCGATCTGTTCCGCCATCTCCCGCACGGTCGCGTCGAGATCCTCGGGCGGGACCACTCGTGAGACCACGCCGGCCGTCAGCGCCTCGCCGGCCGACAGCACGCGGCCGGTGAGCACCATGTCGCTGACCAACCCGTGCCCGCACATCTCGTAGAGGACCGCGACGCCCCCGGTGTCGGGGATCACGCCGTAGGTCGTCTCGGGGAGCCGGAACCGCGTTCCTTCCGCCGCGACGCGCACGTCGCACAACAGCGCGCGTTGGAACGACCCGCCCATCACCCAGCCCTTGCAGGCGACGAGCACCGGGGCGTCGATGTCCCACAGCCGCTGGATGCCGCGGTGCCCGCGCCGCATCAGCTCGTGGTGCGAGAGCGGCACGTTGATCGTCCCGATCGAGCCGACGTCGCGCCCCGACGAGAACGACTTGCCCTCACCCCGCCAGATCACCGCCCGGACGTCGGTCCGGCGCGCGAGCCCGTCGAGGATCTCGAACAGCTGCGAGTCCATGTCGTCGTCGAACGCGTTGTGCTTGTCGGGGTTGTCGTTGGTGATGGTTGCGATCGCGCCGTCGACCTCGAGCCGGACCGTGCCTGCCATAGGAGACAAAACATAGGCTGAGAGGCCTACGGCAGACCAAGAAGGAGTTCCCATGACCAGCGCCATGGGCCACGGCGTGAACCAGCGCAACCAGATCAAGATGACCGCGGAGGAGGTGGACGCGTTCCTGAACGAGCGGCACTCGATGACGATGTCGACGATCTCCCCCGATGGCAGCATCCATTCGGTCGCGATGTGGTACGGGTTCCTCGAGGGTGCCGTGGCGTTCGAGACGAAGGCCAAGGCGCAGAAGGTGAAGAACCTGCAGCGCGATCCGCGGCTCACCTGCCTGGTCGAGGCGGGCGACACGTACGATCAGCTCCGGGGCGTGTCGCTCGTGGGCACCGGCGAGATCGTCGACGATCCGGCTCGCATGTGGGAGCTCGGGGTGAGCGTGTTCGAGCGCTACAACGGTCCCTACACCGACGAGCTGAAGCCGTTCGTGGAGGCCATGCTGCACAAGCGCGTCGTGGTGAAGCTCCACGTCGCCAGGACCGTCACGTGGGACCACCGCAAGCTCGGGCTCCCGACCATGGGCTGACGTCCCCGATCCTTGCGAACCTGCGTCAGATCTCCATACGTCGCATGGAAATTCGGCGCAGGTTGGCGGTGGGGGGTGCCGGGGGGTGCGGAGGGTGCTTGCGGCGCGGGGCGTGGTCGGG
>DATMUX010000447.1:0-4792 GCA_035563695.1 Acidimicrobiia bacterium | reverse complement strand
TCGGCCGTCGGGTGTGATCACCGAGCCGTTGGGAAAGCCGAGGCCGTCGGTTGCGATCCGGGAGGAGCCGTCGGGCTCGACCGCGATGACGCACGTGTCGCGCGGGCTCTCGGCGCCGTACATGTCGAAGCCGAAGTTGCCGACGTACGCCCGGCCGTGCGCGTCGACGACCATGTCGTTGCAAGCGCCGGGCGCGAGCGCGGAGAGGTCGGCGTGCTCTACGAGGGTCCCGTCATCGTCGCGGAGGAGGCGCCGGTCGAGCATCGAGACCACGAGCATCCGGCCGTCGGGCAGCCAGCCGAGACCCGAAGGTTGTTGCGGTACCTCGAAGATCGTCTCGGCGTTCCCGTCGGTGTCCATCGCGACCACGCGCTTGTCGTGCTGATCCGAGAACCACAGGCGCCCCTCGTACCAGCGCGGTCCTTCGGGGAAGGCCAGGCCGTCGAGAACGATCGTCGTGGTGCGCGCGTTCATGGGTCGGGACCGTAGTCGCCTTCGGTCGGCCATGTGGGGCTGACGTCATCGAGGGCGCGCGCCGCCGACTCTGGGAGCAGCGGCACGATGAAGATGGCGACGACGAGCGAGCCGACGCCCATCAGCGCGACCGCCCGGCCGAGCCCGCCGAGCGGGTCGGAGAGCGCGCCCGACAGCACGAGGCCGGTTGCGGAGCCGAGGACACCGACGACGACGAGCAGCGCGTTCGACGTCGAGCGGACCTCGGTGGGGAACAGCTCCGCGTCCATCGTCCCGAGGGCCACGCCGCTCGCGCCGGCCGCGAGGATCGATACCGCCGACATGAGCCAGATGATCGGGCCGCCCGCGAGGAAGAACACCATCTGCGAGGCCGTCGCGATGGCCAGCGCCAAGGCCGCGACCGGCCGCCGGCCGCGCGCTTCGGCGAGCCGGCCCCCGAGCAGCAGCCCCACGAGGCCGGGGATCCCGGTCGTCACCGTCCGGAAGATCGCGATGCCGGTGTTCGTGAACCCGTGGTCGTCGGTCAGGTACTTGTTCATGAACTGCGACGACGGCGCGCTGAAGATGCTCGTAAGGAACGCAACGAGAGCGAGCAGGACGAACCGGCGCCCGTGCCGCTCGACCACGTCGCGAACGCGTCCGCGCGTCACGTCGGAGCGTTCGGCGAGCGCGAGGTAGCGAGTCGTCTCGGCCAGTCGGCGCGCGATCGCGGGGACCAGCAGTATCGACGCGGCGCCCACGGCGAACGGGATCCGCCAGCCCCACGATTGCACGTCGCCGAAGGGAAGCACCACGACCGAGATCGCGAAGCCGAGACCGCCGGCCAGCGCGAGCATCGACGCCGCGAACGCGCGCGCGCCTTCCGGTGCTTCCTCCACGACCGCGATGCCCGCGACGACGAACGTCGTGATCACGAACCCGCGCTGGAAGACCTGCGCGGCCGTGAAGATGGTGAGGTTGGGCGCCAGGGCAGAGACCGCGCACACGACCGCCGACCCGATCACACCGAACAGGATGGCGCGGCGCCGGCCGCGCCGGTCGGCCAGCGCGATCGCGAAGAGCGCGATCAGCGCGCCGAACCGGGTGACGGCCAGCGCGACACCGATATCCGCATCTGACGCGTGGAACGAATGGCTGATGGGGCTGTTGAGCTGACCGAACAGCGCACCGGCGAAACCCACGACCGCGCTCGCGGCGGAAGCCGTCGCGAGCAGTGTCGACTGCTCGTGCGTGAACGCGACCGGGGGAAGCCCGACGAGGGGGCCGGGCGGTGGGGGATCGGGCCGGCCGGCCAGCGCGGCCTCGAGCGTCGCGGCGGCGTGGGCGCGGGCGCGGCGGTGGGCGATCGCGACGAGCGGACGGAAGAACCAGGCGAAGAACGGAACGTCGATCCCGCCCGTCGACGTGATGGCGACCGTGGTGCCGTGCGCGTCGCCGCTGATCGACAGCGTCAGCTCGATCGCGGGCTGGCGATCGGGTGGCGCCGCGACCGCGAGGGCACCCTCGGCCGTCGTCGCCGCCGCGAGCCGCGCGACCACGAGGTCGCGAACGACTCCGGGCGGCGCGGCGAGGCGAACGAGCATCGGCTTGGCCACGCGCGGCATGCTACGGGCGCACCACTCGTCTCCCCTGGAGGGTCATCGTGGCAACACTGGCGGTCGGCGACAAGGCGCCCGCGTTCGCGCTGAAGGACCAGAACGGCAAGACCGTGCGACTGTCGGGATTGAAGGGTCAGCGCGTCGTCGTCTACTTCTACCCGAAAGCCGACACTCCCGGCTGCACGCAACAGTCGTGCAACCTGCAGGAGGCATTCCCCCAGCTGAAGAAGCTGAAGGCGACCGTCGTCGGCATCAGCCCCGATCCCGTCGAAAAGCAGAAGAAGTTCGCCGACAAGTACGGCTTGAAGTTCCCGCTCCTCGCCGACACCGAGCACGCGGTTGCCGAAGCCTGGGGCGTGTGGGCGCAGAAGTCGCTCTACGGGCGCAAGTTCATGGGCATCGTGCGCTCCGCGTTCGTCGTCGACGAGAAGGGCAAGCTCGCAGGGGTGTTCTACAAGGTGAGCCCGAAGGACACCGTGCCGCGAGTGACGGGCGTCCTGCAGGAGAAGTAAAGGAGATGGAGTCGCCGCGCTCCGTCGAACCTCCGAGGCCGCGAGTACCAATGACACAAGGTGCAGTGATCCTCGTCGAAGGCGACAGCGACCGGATCGCGCTGGAGACGCTCGCGGGCCGGCTGGGGCGCGATCTCGCGGCAGAAGGCGTCGAGATCATCTCGATGGGCGGCGTGACGAACGTGGGCGCGTACCTCGAGCGCTTCGCCGCGCGACTCGACGTCGTGGTGATGTGCGACGATCGAGAGTCTGCGAGCGTACGACGCGCCGCCGCACGCGCGGGCGTCATCGAAGTGCGCGTCGAGGTGTGTGTCGCCGACCTCGAGGACGAACTCATTCGAGCACTGGGACACGCCGCGGTCGAGAGGCTGATCGATGCGGAGGACGAGCTCGGCGCGTTCCGCTCACTCCAGCAGATGCCATCACATCGCGGTCGCGCACCCGAGCAACAGCTGCGGCGCTTCGTCGGAACGAAAAGCGGCCGTAAGGCGAGGTACGCGCGCCTTCTCGTCGACGCTCTCGACCTCGAGCGAGCTCCGGAACCGCTGATGGGCGCGCTCGCGGTTGCGCGGGCCATCATGTCTCCCGTGAGTGGTGAGTCACCTCGGCTCGTGGTAATGCCGATCGTCGATGTGAACCCAATGCTCGGGCCGGAGCGCGAAGCGCTCGTGGACGTGCTCTCGTCGTTGCGACCGGAGGAATGGGACACGCCGACCGAGTGCCCCGCGTGGACGGTCGCGGGCGTCGCGCTCCATGTGCTGGGTGACGATCTGTCGCTGCTTGCTCGACAGCGCGATGCGGCCGTCGACGGACTGACGTTGTTCGCGAAGTCGCGGCCGGATCTCGACTTTCGACAGCGCCTGGATGGCTTCAACGAGCAATGGGTGACCGCGGCATCGTTCTTGAGCGAGCGTCTGATGATCGAGTTGCTCGAAATGACCGGCCGCGAGACGGCCGCGTTCTATCGGGACGTCGACGTCGATCGACTCGGAGAGCCGGTTGGATTGTTCGCGGGGATAGACGCCTCTCCGTATTGGCAGATCTCGGCGCGCGAGTTCCTGGAGCGGTGGATCCATCAGCATCAGATTCGGCGCGCACTCGGAGGCCCAAACCTCGGCCGCGAGTTCTTGACGACGGCCGGCGCGGTCGTGGCTCATATGATCGCCGCGCACGCGCGCCTCCTCGGTCTGGACGCGGGGACATCCGTGGTGTTCGAGATCGGCGACATCGCCGGGTGGACGGTGCAGGTCGACGATGGGGGCGCGGTCGTGTACGTCGGCGGCGCGTCCTCACCGGACCTGAGGGTTGCGCTCGAGGCCGCCGCCGCGACAGCCGTGCTCTCTCGTGGTCTACACGCTTCCGATGTTCCGTCGAAGTTGCGCGTCGAAGGGGCGGAGGAGTTGCGCGCGACCTTGGTGCAGGGGTTTGCCGCGCTCGCGGGCCGTCCCTGAGCGCGGTTCGCGGGGTCGGGACGTCTGATGTGAGGAGACGCTTCCGCCGTGACCCAACCGTAGGCCGCTCTGGCGGGTGTCTTGGGTGTCATGGTGGTGGTTGATCTCAGCGACCTGTTTCGCGCCGAGTTCGGGAGGCTGGTGAGCGCGCTTGCGGTCGCGTTCGGTGTGGAGGCAGCGACCGACGCGGTGCAAGAAGCGTTCATCGCGGCCGACCGCCGTTGGGGCCGGGTCGGCCGGTATGACGATCCGGCAGGGTGGTTGCGCCGGGTTGCGCTGAACCGGCTGCGCAACGAGCGGCGGAACGAGCGTCGACGGCTCGAGATCCTCGCCGCGGTCCGGCCGCCGCACGAAACACTGCCCACCGAGGAGCTTCTCGATCTGCGGGCGGCGTTGTCGGCACTGCCTCGTCAACAGCGAGCGACGGTGTGCCTGCATTATCTCGGCGGGTATTCGATCGACGAGGTGGCCGCCGCGATGAGGCTCTCGCCCGGTACCGTGAAGTCGCACCTCTTCGACGCTCGCGCGCGGCTGCGTCTCGTCCTCGCGGAGCACGACGATGCCTGATCTCCACGACCTCGCGCCCACGGTCGATCTCGACTCGGCCTGGCACATCTTCGAACGAACGGCCCGGCAGCGACGTCGTGCGCGACGACGGATCGTCGCGGCAATCATGGCGGCGGCGATGGTCGCCGTCGCCGTCGCGATTACGGTCGTCAGCGAGTCGAGCAACCATCGCGGGATCGAGGTCTCCGGT
>DATMUX010000446.1:0-3726 GCA_035563695.1 Acidimicrobiia bacterium | reverse complement strand
CTGTTCCTTGCTCCCGTCCCCGCCGGTCAGGTCGCGATCGACGTCGACGTGCTTCGGACCGGACGCGGCACCGCGCAGCTCGTCGCGCGCCTCGGTCCGGCCGACAACAGTGCGCCGGCAGTGCAGGTCCAGGGCCTGTTCGGGTCGACGCGGTCATCCGACCTCGCATTTCAGAACGTGCAGCCTCCGGTCGTGCCGCCGCCGCGCGCGGTACCGGCCCGGCGACACAGTCAAGCGATCCACTTCAAGTTCGATGACCGAACGGAATGGCGACCCGTCAGCGGCGTCGACGAGGGGTCCAGCGACCGGGTGCTCGCCTGGGAACGGCTGCGCGTCGGTGAACCCGACCCGTTGGCGCTCGCACTGCACAGCGACATCCTCGGCGTCGCCGTAGAACGCCACGGTCCCTTCACGATCCTGTCGCTTGAGATCGCGATCCGGTTCCTCGCTACCCCGACGACACCGTGGGTGCTGCAAGAGATCGAGGCCTGGCACGTCGGCGACGGCTACGCGACCGGCCCCGCCCGGCTCTGGGACGAGGCGGGACGGCTATGCGCCATCGTCAACCAAACAGCACAGGTACGGCCCGCGCAGACCGCATAACTGCGCGCATGTCTGCCGCTAGGTGCCGCGCCGACCTGTGGCGGTTGATTGGGGGAAGTAGCCGCTCTGCAGCGGCCAGTTCGGAAACGAGGTCGCGGACTTTCTCGTACCAGTGCGCGACCGATCAGTCTCGCGTTCGCGACCCGTGAGGCTCAATGAGGGACCGCCGACGTAATGCTCACACGAGTGTTCCGGCGAGTATCAGCAATGCCGACAGCGTGAAGATCACCGGGCAGAGCTTGTACGGAGGAAAGTCGATCTTGAACCCTGTGAGGAGCGACACGATGGCCATCGCTACGAGTGCAACTGCTGAGATGATGTACGTGGCGCGCGCGACGTTTGCAGTGTGATCGATCGCGGTTACCACGATCACCGATGCTCCGATGAAAATGAGGAATGCACCCTCGGCGATCCATTCCATCGTGATGATGTTGCGGTTGTCGTCGCTCAGTTCGCCGAATCCGGCGACGATCTTCCTCGTCGGGAAGAGGTGGGCGATGCCCCACCCCGCAGCGGTCACTCCGCCGATAAGTAACAACGCCGCGTTCATGATCGATGGCAGGTAGCTGCGTGGATGTACTCGCTCATCCGCTCAAGAGTGCCGGCGTAAGGCTGACCAGGGCTAGTGTCGAAGGTCCCGAGAGCAATCGGTCCAGCAGCGATTAGCGTGACCACAGCACGCGATGTTCGCGCCGTGCTGGGCGGCGGCTCGTCCTCAAGTTGGAGTTGGGCCGTCGGCCACACCCGTCAGTTCATTGCTGGGCTCGCATTGCTGCGGAATCGCTCGACGAGGTTACGGACCTGTTCGTCGATGTCATCGCGGATCTCGCGGACTGTTTGGAGGGTCTGGCCGTCTGGGTGCTTGAGGTCCCAGTCCTCGTAGTGCTTGCCCGGGAACAGCGGGCACGAGTCGCGCATCCCCACGCTGATGACGTAGTCCGCGGCACGTAGGATCTCGTCGGTCCAGGGCTTCGGTAACTTTTGAGTGACGTCGATGCCGATCTCGCGCGTCGCGACGACTGCCCGCGGGTTGATCAGTTCCGACACCACCGGAAGATCCGCAGTTAGTCATTGTCGGCCCAGGCGCGTAGTGGTCGCAGGAGCGCGGTTCTTTTGCGTTGGTGTCCGGACATGCGGCGGAGAATGTCGTCGAGGACGACGATGGCCGTGTCGATGTGTGGTCCTTTGTTGAGCATGACGCATTCGGCGCGTTGGGCCATCGCGGCGTCGGTGATTTCTGCTCGTGACGGTTGGCCGGTGCGTGCGAGCTTGTCGAGAACTTCGGTCGCCCAGATGACGGGGAGGTGTGCCGCTTCGCACAGCCACGGGATCTCTTCTTGGACCTCGGCGAGGCGTTCGTAGCCGGCCTCCACGGCGGCGTGGAGGAGGATTTCGGGAAGACGAGTGAACGCGGCGGTGGTCTCGATCTTCAAGATGAGTCCGAGGTGGGCGGCGTCGGCGCGGCGGAGGTAGACGCGGAGGTCGTCGACGTCGCGTTCGTGACGCAGGAACGACAACGCGACCATATCGGCGTGCGCGGCTGCGATATCGACCAGCGCGAGGTCGGCATCGGTGACTGCGGCGACGCCCAGGTCAGTGTCGGGCAAGTTGATGCCCTTCTCCGCGCGCAGCCGGGAACCGTTCGGGTCTGCGGTCAGGATCCGGACCAGGAGCTCGTCGGAACCGACATGCTCGATGGTCCCGGTCAGTTTGCCGTCGTCGAGGATAATCCGCTGACCGACTTGCGCGGCGGTGAATGCTGCGCTGAGCGTGCAGCCGATGCGCGCGTGGCCGGGTTGCCCGTGCCGCCAGGGCACCCCCGGAGTCAGGTCACGGCTCAGGATGAGTGGATCCCCGGCATGCAAGAGCTGGTATTGCGCGACGCTCGGGAGCGAGGCCACGATCGTCGCGTCGCTGTCACAGGACAACGTCGCCCCGGTCTCGATGTAGGTGGTGTCCCAGACCTCCGCAACACAGCGACCGATCGTCGTTTCCAGGACGTGCAGTTCACGGCGCGAACCACGGGTGTCGACCATGGCGACGACGTCGCCGGTACGGCGACGAGCAAGCCAACCGGGAACCGCGATCGTCGTGTTGTCGTAACTCGTGCGGGTCGGCACCCCGCCGAAGAACTCGAACGCGGCGACATGCGCCGCCTGGAACGTCTCGGTGCATTCCCGCGGATACGCCGACAGATGCCACGCATCCGAGAACGGCAACGTCATCACCGCGAACGCCGCCTTCATTCGTTCGCCCGCGATCACAACCGTTGCTTCACCGAAGTCGAACTGGGCTTCACCCGGCGGATGGCTGAGCGGCACGAACACCTCGCGGGCATGCCGCTTCGTTTGCGCGACGTAACGGCGGACCTGCACCTCGCTGCCCTGATAGCCGTGCTCATCACGCAGCCGATGAAGATCCGCCGGGCCGTGTGCCGCTGCTTCGGCGGCGCGTTCCGATCGGCCTCCAACATCTCGTCGATCAACCCGATGAACGGGCCCAACTTCGGTTGCGCCCGCCGCACCGAAGACCGATACCCCGGCGGCTCGGGATGCTCGACGATCTTCGCGACCGTCCGCCAGCCCAACTTGTAATCACCGCAGATCTTGCGCTTCGAGACCCCCTCAACGAGCACCTTCCGCCGGATCTCCGACCACAGCTCCATATCGGTATGCACCCTTCTCCCGTCGCTCGCCGGACTCTCCCGAGGAAGCCTCAGGGAGCCCGCACAAGCCGACGGGGACCGTCAGGTGCTGCCGTTTTCGACGATCACAAACCCTTCACAGGTGCTGTCGTTTTCGATGAGCGTTTACAGCCGCGGCATCGGCACGATCCACACCCCCTGCCCCCACTGCGCAGGCATTGGTCACAAACTTGCCAACACACCCTGGCTTCAAACACCCACCACAGAATACGAGGGTGTGCACGTTCGGCGCCTCGGCGACCGTCCCGGCCATGTGGCGGCGTTCGTTTGCGCTCACTTCGCAGCGCGGTGAACCGGTTCCTGATCGGTCGACGATCCAGTGCTGAGGCGGGCTCTGGGCCAGGAACCGAGCAGAACCGACCCCCGTTTCAGTATCGATTGCGCCCGCTTCGGCGCCGTCGTGAAGCGAACGCCAGCCG
>DATMUX010000445.1:0-3783 GCA_035563695.1 Acidimicrobiia bacterium | reverse complement strand
CGGCCGCAACACCTCGATCTCGGCCCGGAGTCGCGCGGCCTCGTCGGGCCGCCGGAGCTCGTCGTACTGCGCGGCCGCGTCCTGGCGCTCGGCCATCTCGCGCTCGACGATCGCACGCACCTCGGCGTCGCCGAGCGTTCGCCGCGGGACCTCGCCCGCGCCCAGGCCTTTGACGCCACCGGCGATCGGGCCGGGCTGTTGTGCGGGCGCGTGCGCCGGGTCCGCGGCCTCGGCGTTGTCGATCGCCGCGATCACGGCCCGCAACGCACCGACGGCAACGGCATCGCGTGCCTTCATCGCGGCCGTCAGCGCTTCCCGCGCCGCAGGGCGGAACGGCGCGGTCCCATCGGAGGTGGTCACGGCCGGACAGTACCGGCACGGGGCGCCGCGACCGTCCGGATTTTCCGCGACCGTTGCGTGAACGTCAGGTGATGCGGGCGCGCAGCTCGTGCTTGGGCACCTTGCCGCTCGGGTTGCGCGGCATCGCGTCGATCACCTCGAGCCGTTCCGGGATCTTCTGCGTCATGAGCCCGACGCTCGCGCAGTGCTCGCGCACCTCGAGCATCGTCGGCGGATCGGCCGCATCCTTGGGCACGACGAACGCGACGACCATCTCGCCGCGCTCCTGATCGGGAATGCCGAGCACCGCGACGTCGGCCACTTTCGGGTGCCCGTAGAGCACGTCCTCGACCTCCTTGGCCGACACGTTCTCACCCTTGCGGATGATGATGTCCTTGATGCGGCCGGTGATGAGGATCGCGCCGTGCTCGTCGAACCGGCCCATGTCGCCGGTGCGCAGGAACCCGTCGTCGGTGAACGCGTCGGCGTCGAGTGAGCTGTCGACGTAGCCGCGCATGACCTGCGGTCCCTTCACGACGATCTCGCCCGTGTCGAGGATCTTCATCGTGACGCCCCGGGTCGGGGTCCCCTCGGCCAGGGCCTTCGACGAGTCGGGCGCGTCGATGTCGGTCTGCGACACGATCGGCGCCTCGGTCATACCGTAACCCGACGTCGTGCCGATCGAGCTCGGGATCACCTTCTTCAGCTCGTCGTGCAGGTGCGGCGGCTTCGTGGAACCGCCGCTCGGGAAGTCGCGCACCGTCGTGTACGCGTCGGGCCGGTTGCGCGCCTCTTCGAGCAGCGCGGTGTGGATCGCGGCCGCGCCGTTCGCGAGCGTGACACCGTGCTCGGCGATCAGCTCGGTCGATGCCTGCGGCGTCCAGGTCTCCATGAGCACCGCGGCCGATCCGGTGAGGAGCGGTGTGAACACACCGATGATGATGCCGCCGACATGCGTGAACGGGAACGCGACGAGCGCGATGTCGTCGGCGACGACGCGGGTCTTCTCCGCGTATCCAATCGCGCCCGCGAGCACCGAACGGTCGGTGTGCTGCGCGCCCTTCGGGTCGGCCGTCGTGCCCGACGTGTAGAAGATCCAGCGCACCGGATCGTCGGCCGGGTCGTCGTACACGGCGGGCGCGGGCGGCAGCGAGGCGGGATCGCCGTCGGGATTGTGCCGATCGGCGACGAGCGTGTGCATGCCGTCGTTCTCCCCCGCCACCTGCTCGGCGAGGGCCGCGTAGTCGAACTTGTTCCACGTCGACGGCGTGATCAGGAGCCGGCACCCGGTCTGCGCTGCGATGAACGACACTTCGCGGTAGCGGTAGATCGGCAGCATCGGATTCTGGATCGCGCCGAGGCGGCACAGCGCGCCGACGAGCGCGGCCGACTCGGTCCACGTCGGCAGCTGCCACGACACCGCCGTACCCGCGCCGGTGCCGAGGCCGGCGAGCCCGGCCGCCGCGCGCTCGCACAGATCCTTGTACTGCGCGAACGTCGTCGTGCGGTCGCCGTCGTACAACATGACGCGGTCCGGCGTGGCGGCGACGCGCCGCTCCACGAGCTCCCAGATGCTGCGCGCGTCGTCGATCATCGGAGCCCGTGCCATCAGACCGTGATCCCGCCGTCGATCGAGATGATCGAGCCCGTCATGTAGCGACAGTCGTCGGACGCGACGAACACCACGACATTGGCGATCTCGTCGGGCGTGGAATTGCCGAGCGGCGACATCACCTTGCGCATCACCTTCCAGTCGACGCCCTCGGGAAACTCCATGAACGCCTGCTGCAACGGCGTCTCCATTCCTCCCGGTGCGACGCAGTTCGCGCGCACGCCCCGCCGCAGGTACTCGTCGGCGATGCACCGGGTCAGGTGCACGACGCCGGCCTTCGACGTGCAGTACGCGGCGCTGAACGGCTGCGCCTTGATGCCCGCATTCGATGCGATGTTGACGATCGAGCCGCCGCCGTCGAGCAGGTGCGGCAGGGCCGCCTGGCACACGAGGAACGTGCCGTTCAGGTTGACGCCCAGGATCCGCTGCCAGTCTTCGAACGGCAGCTCGTGCGTGTGCGCGAACCGCCCAATGCCCGCGCAGTTGATCACCACCTGCGGCCGCCCGAGGTCGGCGGCCGCGGCGCCGACCGCGCCTTTCACCGATTCCGGATCGGACACGTCGACCCGGTAGGCGCGCGCGGTGCCACCGTGCTCGCCGATCTCCGCCGCGGTCTTCTCGGCGGCGTCGACCGCGATGTCGAAGCACGCGACGACCGCGCCCTCGCCGGCCAGCCGCCTCGCCGTGGCGTGACCGAGACCCGATCCCGCACCCGTCACGAGCGCCACTCGTCCGTCGAATCGTCTCATGGCGCCGAAGCTAATGGGCCCGTGCGCGAACGGGCCAACGAGGCGATCACTCGGTTAGTCGTCGCCGTGTTGGCGCGCCACGCGCCGGGCCGACACGAGGAGCGCGGCGCCGAACAGGATCGCGATCGCGCCGATCACGGCCCACAAGGCCTCGCCCGTCATGAACGACCCGCCGATCACACCGACGCCCTGTCCGAACCACACGGCGCCGATCAGGCACAGCACGATGCCGACGACCAGACGGGCGACCATGCGCGGAGTCTCGCGCGCCGGAGTCGGGAGAGATCGACGGCCCGCCGCCATCGCGGGTCGGCGGGCCGTCGCGCGCTTGCCGCCCCTGGGGGGTGGGGGCAGGGAAGCGGTTCCCGGGGTCATCATCGGCGGACACCCCGCCCGGATGAGGAATCGGCACTCGCGGCGCGCGCTCGGCGCGGTCGGCCTGCTCAGGGCTCCATCACGGTGAAGGAGACCCGATCCACCGGGTCGCCGTCGATGAGCACCTGCCACTCGTAGCGGCCCGCCGGCAGCGGGAGCCCGGCGATGTTGACGGCGAACGGTGCGTCGAGATCGCTGCCGGGCGGCAGGCCCGGGGGCCGCCCCGTCTCGAACCGGCCGTTGAATTCGATGCGGGTCGGCGCCGCGCCGCCCTCGGCCTGCGGCAGCACCGGATCACCGCCGTCTTCGGTGACGAGCCGGGCCGCGAACTCGTGCGGCATGTTCGCACCGTCCCACGGCACCGCGATCTTCACGGCCAGACCCATGGTGACGGGCGTACCGCGGTAGATGCTCCACCCGCCGCCGAGCACGTAGAGCTTGCCCGCGACCTCCTGCGCGTAATCGCACAGCAACATCGTCGTCTTCATCGTGCCGGCCTCTTCGAGGAGTGTTCGTCGTCAGAGATCATCGGTGTACCGGTCGGTGCCGGGCACGGTCGCGACGAACGGGCCGGCGAAGCCCGACGCGCCGACCGCGATCGACGACCGGTCGAACACCGTACAGGGATCGGCGTCGCAAAAGCCCACCACGAGGTCGTGGTCGGGTGGTTCGGGCGCCGACAGGATCGTGCGCTCCGAACGCAGGCGC
>DATMUX010000444.1:0-4344 GCA_035563695.1 Acidimicrobiia bacterium | reverse complement strand
TTCTGCAAGGAGGCAGGCGTGGGCGACCCGGCCGAGCTCATGGGCCTCACCGTCGACGCGATCATCGCCGCGCAGCAGGCGACGGTGGCGACCGTCATGCCCGCCGTCGGCCTGATGCCGTTCCATCCGATGATCGACGGCGACCTGATCACCGCACCGCCGCACGCGGCGCTGGCCGGCGGCGCGGCCGCGGGCGTGCCCCTCATCGCGGGTACGACCGCCGACGAGATGGCGCTGTTCGTCCGGTCGTCCGACGAGCCGTTGGCTCGCGACCGGGTCGTCGGGCGTATCGCGCGCTACCTGCGCGTCGACGATGCCCGCGCCGCGCAGATCGTCGACGCGTATGCCGGCGCGCTCGGCACCGCCGACAACGCCGCGATCTGGCAGGCATTCTTCGGCGACAACGAGATGCAGGTTCCGTGCCGCGCGTTGTGCGAGGCGCACGCGCCGCACGGACCCACGTACACGTATCTCTTCACGTGGGAGGGTCCCGAAGTCGGTGCGTGCCACGGCATCGACATTCCCTTCCCCTTCGGCAACTTCGGCGACGGCTGGGCCGAGTTCGTGGGTCTCGATAACGACGGCCGCGCGCTCGGGCGCTCGATGCGCGATGCATGGGGCGCGTTCGCGCGCACGGGCGATCCGGGTTGGCCGCGCTACTCCGAGGCGATGATCTTCGGGCGCGCGTCACGCGCCGCCCCCGAACATCCGCTGTTCGTGCGCGCGGTCAGCTGCTGAACGCGCGCCGCGGCGGCCGGCCCAACACGCGCTCGACGGTATCGGTCACCTCCGCGAGCGCGCCGCGCGCGACGGCTTCGTAGAGGTGCACCGTCGAGTCGGCGAGCCACGGGTCGAGGCCGGCATCGACCGCGGCGGCGCGCCATTGCGCGAGCGGCGGCGCGATCCGCCGTACGCCGAGCCGGGCGGCGACCTCGTCGCCGTCGAGCGCCTCCGGGCCGGTGAGATGCAACGGACCTGCGAGCGCGGCGACCGGCCGGAGCAGTGCCTCGACCGCGACCGCGGCGATGTCGCGCGGGTCGATCCACGCGATCCGGCCCGCGCCGGTCGGCAGTGCGATCCGGCCGCTCGCGATCAGGTCGCGCTGCTTGTCGATCACGCTCGTGAAGAACGAGGGCTGCAGCACGGTCGAGGCGATGGGCGAAGCGGCGAGCCGCCGCTCGATCGCGCGGTGATTGCCGTGCAGGCCCGTCTCGAATCCCGGGATCGGGATGTTCGAGAGCTTGACGATCTGCTCGACACCGGCCCGTTCGGCGGCTTCGATCGCGTTCGTCTCCAGGCGAACCTGCTCCCGCGTCGGTGACGACTGCACGAACACGCGCGCCGCGTCGCGGAACGCGACATCGAGCGACGCGGCATCGGCGAGATCGGCCACGACGCAACCTGGTGCCGCGCGCCGCGCTGCGCCGCGAACGTCGGCGCCGCGCTCGCGGAGCCCCTCGACGATCCGGGCACCGAGGTCGCCGAGCGCACCGATCACGACGATGGTCACGCGGAGTACCTTGTCACACGTGCGGCTGCCGCATCCCGGTCCGGGCATCGACCACGAGCTCACCGTCGCCCAGCAGCTCGCGTGCGCGCTGCGCATCCTCGCCCGCGAGGGCTGGCGCGAGAACCTCTCGGGGCACATCACCGTCGCGACCGACGACGGCGGCATGTGGTGCAACCCGTGGGGCATCTGGTGGGACGAGGTGCGCGCCCGCGACGTGCTCCGCCTCGACGCCGACGGGCGCGTCGTCGAGGGCCGCTGGGACGTGACGCCCGCCGTGTTCCTGCACACCGAGCTGCACCGGGCGCGCGCCGACGCCGCCGTGATCGTGCACAACCATCCCTACTACGCGACGCTGCTCGCCGCGATGCACGAGCGGCCGCGCCTGGTGCACCAGAACTCGTGCATCTTCGACGGCGAGCTCGCGTTCGTCGACGAGTACGCAGGCATCGCGGACGCGAACGACGGGAAGTGGCTCGCGCGCGAGGCCGGCGACGCGAGCGGCATCCTGCTCGCGCACCATGGTGCGATCGTGACCGCGCCGACGATCGCGGAAGCGTGCTACAAGGCCGCGACGTTCGAGCGCATGTGCCGCCTCACGTACGACGTGTTGCGCGCCGGCCGCGACCCGGTCGAGGTTCCGGCGGAGGCGCGCGCCGCGCTGAAGCCCGTCCTGCGCCAGAACACGCCGCGCGCGTACTGGGACGGCGCGGTACGCCTGCTGCTGCGCACCGAGCCCGAGACCCTGGAGTAGTGCGATGGGCATGTCGATCGACGACCTCGCGGCGAATCCGCACTTCGGCGGGAGCAAAGGACGCCGCCAGACCGTGACGTGGCTCCCCGAGCCCGAGCCGCGCGAGCGCGCGTACACGGTGTTCTCCGTCGACGATCACGTCGTGGAGCCGCCCGATGCATTCGCCGGCCGGCTGCCGCAACGGTTCGCCGACGAGACGCCGCGCGTCGTGCCGACGGACGACGGGGGCGAAGCGTGGATGTGGCAGGGTCAGACGCTCCCGAACGTCGGCTTCAACGCGGTCGTGGGCCGGCCGTCGACCGAGTACGGGTTCGAGCCCACGCGTTTCGACGAGATGCGGCGCGGGGCGTGGGACGTGGACGCGCGCGTCCGCGACATGGATCTCGACGGGGTCGCGGCGTCGCTGTGCTTCCCGTCGTTCCTTCCCGGCTTCGTCGGCCAGCGGCTCACGCTGTGGCCGCGCGACGAGGAGCTCGCGTTCGCGGCGATGCGCGCGTACAACGACTGGCACCTCGACGCGTGGTGCGGCGCGCACCCGCAGCGCTTCGTGCCGAACCAGATCGCGTACTTGCGCGACCCCGAGATCGCGGCCGCTGAGATCCACCGCAACGCGGCGCGCGGTTTCAAGGCCGTCACCTTCTCGGAGGCGCCCGACAAGCTCGGGCTGCCGACGATCCACTCGGGCTACTGGGACCCGCTGTTCGCGGCGTGCGCCGAGACGGAGACGGTGCTGTGCCTGCACGTCGGCTCGTCGGGCACGTCGCCGACGACGTCGGACGATGCGCCGCCCGAGATCCCGGCGGTGCTGTTCGGCGCGTACGGCATGTACAGCGCGGTCGACTGGCTGTACTCGAAGGTGCCGGTGCGCTTCCCCGACATCAAGATCTGCCTGTCGGAGGGCGGAATCGGTTGGGTCGCCGGGATCATCGACCGGCTCGACCACTGCTACCGCTACCAGCTCGGCTACCTGCCGACGTGGCGTGACGTCGCGGAGCCGCCGAGCGAGGTGCTGCGCCGCAACTTCTGGTTCTGCGCGCTCGACGACGACGCCGGCATGGAGCAACGGCATCGCATCGGCGTCGACCACATCCTCGTCGAGTCCGACTACCCGCACGCCGACTCGTCGTGGCCCGACACGCAGGCGATGCTGGTGCGCCAGCTGCGGGGCCAGGGCGTGCCCGACGCCGATGCCGAGCGCATCACGTGGCGCAACGCATCCGAGCTCTTCCGCCACCCGCTGGGCCGGCAGGACTGACCGGCGGAACTGACCAACAGAACTGACCAACGGCCCTGCCGCACCGGTCGCCGCGCGGCGGAAATTGATCGTCATGACGTACGAAGTGCACACGACGGATCTCGACGAGCTGGACACCGCCGTCGAGTACGCAACACTCCCCGTCGACGAGATCGGACCGTGGCTCGGCCAGGCGTTCGCCGACGTCGCCGCGTACCTCGAGCGCAAGGGCGCCGGGCCGGTCGGGATGCCGTTCGCGCGCTACCACCGCGTCGACGACGCCACCTTCGACGTCGAGGCCGGCTTCACGGCCACGACACCGGTCGGCGGTGAAGGCGAGGTCGAGCCCTCGGACCTGCCGAAGGGTCCCGCGGCTGTGACGCTGCACGTCGGGCCGTACGACACCGTGGCCGCGGCGTACGGCGCGCTCGACGCGTGGATCCACGATCACGGGGGCGAGCCGGCCGGCGATCCGTGGGAGGTCTACCTGACCGACCCGATGACCGAGCCGGACTCCGCGCAGTGGCGCACCGAGATCGTGATGCCGTATCGCGTTTCGTAAGCTCCCGTCGTGTGAGCGAGCCCGACACCATCTCCGGCGTCGTGGCGCGCAATGCGGCCCGTAATCCGTCGGCGCTTGCGTTCGTCGATGCGGCGTCGGGCGCGACGCGGACGTGGGCCGAGTACGACGACCGTGCGGCGCGCATCGCCGTGACTTTGGCCGCGGCGTACGCGCCGGGCGAGCGCATGGCGCTGCAACTTCCCGACGGAGCCGAGGCCCACGAGGTGATGCTCGCGTGCGAGCGGGCGGGGGTCGTCGCGGTCGGCATCGGCGCGCGCGCCGGGCCG
>DATMUX010000443.1:0-4051 GCA_035563695.1 Acidimicrobiia bacterium | reverse complement strand
GACCGATCAGGAACCGGTTCCCCGGGCCGCGAAGTGAGCGCAACCGAAGCTCGCGACGCCGCCGGGGAGCTCGCCGAGCGGCTGAATCGTCGACGCCCTTGATCGCCCACGACCTGCCCCAATACTGGGTTGTAGGCCAAGGAACCCACCCAATCCTCAGCGGTCCGAAATGTCCAACCTGACCACGAGGCCGCAGTTCGACTCGGGCGACCGCGATCGAAGTCCCAGCCGACGGTCCGCTCGTCAACGCACCTACGAGAGCCGGGGCTCAGGTCCCGCGGATCGTGACCGGTCACCCTCCTGCACTGGCCGGGTGCCGGTTCTGTGCCGGCGACAAGGCATCGTCGTCAGGCAAGTTTGCGGGCAGGAAGGACCCAGGTCGGCGGAGCCCGGGGCGGAAGCCGGCTTCCGCCCGTTGAGGCAGCGCCCGGCCCCGTGGTCAGCTCGTTCGTCCGAACGATGCGTGCCGAATCCGCGGGGTCGTCCGCGCCGGCGCGGCGCAGGTCGCCTTCGTCGCCAGCGGTCGACACTCTTGGCGGTTCGTTGTCGTCGTCGTCGGCGCGCAGCCACGTCCTGTTCGCGAGCGGCGTCTTCAACCTCGTACGTCAGTATGACGAAAGATCGTCTTAACGCTCTAAGAATCTTCAAGCAACACGTACGAAAACGGATGGGCGTCCAGTTGTCGTGGGACGAACGGGGCGCCCGGCGCGCGTCAGCATCATCGAAACGGCCACGCCTCTGGTGTTGGTCGCTCACGGGGAGGCGACGTGTCGACAGGGAAAAGGATAATTTCGCTAAGCGTTTTGACGTTCATCATCATTGCCGTGCTCGGCAAGATGTGGGGGCACTCGTCACCGGGAGATCCGACCGGGCAGCTGTTCACCGGACTCGCTAACTATCCGAAGGCAACGACCAATGTGCCGGTCTCGCAGGCCGGCCTCAACGCGCTGGCCAGCGACAGCGCCCGCTTGGGCGTGTCGATCAACTTCACCTGGACGCTTATCACCGGCTTCTTGGTGTTGTTCATGCAGGTCGGGTTCGCGTTCTTGGTGACGGGCTTGACCCGCGCGAAGAACGCCGGCCACATGATGATGATGAACATCGCCGCGTTCGCGGTCGCGCTGCTCGCCTACTACGCGGTTGGGTTCGCCTTTCAGTTCGGCGGGATCGCGCCGATCGCGAACCTGGGCGGCACGTCGCCCTTGACCGGCATCTTCGGTCACGGCAGCGCCGGCGTGATCGGGCTCCACGGCTTCTTTTTGCAGAGCCACGGCACCTACGACGTCGGCGTCATGGTGCTATTCCTCTTCGAGGTCGTGTTCATGGAAACGGCCGCTTACATCATCATCGGTGCGATCGCGGAGCGGATCTCGTTTGCGGGGTTCCTGCTCGCCGAAGTCGCGATGGGCGCGATCGTCTACCCGATCTACGGCATGTGGTTGTGGGGCGGCGGCTGGCTCTCGCAGCTCGGCTCGTCCTTGCACTTGGGTCACGGAGCCGTCGACTTCGCCGGATCGGGGGTGGTCCACGCCACGGGTGGCTGGGCGGCACTCGGCATCGCCATGGTGATCGGGCCGCGCATCGGCAAGTTCAACAAGGACGGATCGCCAAACGCGATCCCGGGTCACAACATCCCGTTTGTCGTCATCGGAACCCTCGTCCTTGTGTTCGGCTGGATGGGCTTCAACCCCGGTTCGACGCTCGGCGCCACCGACCTGCGGATCGGTCTCGTCGCGGTCAACACGTTGCTCGCCGCCTGCGTCGGTTTCGTGATCGCGATGATCATCACGCAAGTGAAGTACGGCAAGCCCGACATCTCGATGTCGTGCAACGGCATGCTCGCCGGGCTCGTCGCGATCACCGCGCCGTGCGCGTTCGTCGCGCCATGGGCGGCGATCGTCATCGGCGGCGTTGCGGGAACGCTCGTCGTGTACAGCGTCGCGTTCTTCGACAGGATGCACGTCGACGACCCCTGCGGTGCCATCTCGGTGCACGGAACGTGCGGAGCATGGGGCGTCCTCGCGGTCGGGATCTTCGCCGACGGCACCTACGGCGTCGGTTGGAACGGCTCGACGAGCACCCAAGGTGTCAAAGGGCTGTTGTACGGCGACGTCGGGCAGCTCTGGGCCCAGATCTTCCACGTGTTCTTCGGCTTCATCTGGGCGTGGGGCCTCATGTGGATCATCTTCACGGTCGCGAAGCGATTCATGCAGATTCGCGTGTCGCCCGCAGCGGAGATCGAGGGTCTCGATGTGCCGGAGTTCGGTGCGCTCGCGTACCCCGACTTCGTCATGCACCACGCCACACCCGGCCACATCACCGAGGGAGCGGTCGATGTTCCTGCCACCGGCAATGCCGACGTCGATTTGGAGGCCTCAACATGAAGCTCGTCGTCGCAGTCGTCAAACCGCACAAACTCGAAGACGTCAAAGCGGCCGTCCAAGAGGCCGGCGTGCAGGGCATGACGGTCACCGAGGTGCAAGGCTTCGGCCGCCAACGCGGTCACGCCGAGGTGTACCGCGGGGCCGAATACCAGATCGACTTCGTGCCCAAGGTCAAGCTCGAGATCCTCGCCAACGACGGCGACGCCCTCAAGCTCTCGGAGACGATCCAAGCGGCCGCCCGCACCGGCAAGATCGGCGACGGCAAGGTCTGGGTGCTGCCCGTCGAGCACCTGGCCCGCGTCCGTACCGGCGAATTCGGCGCGGAGGCCCTGTAGCAACAAGGTTGGGAGCTGTCCGCGCTCCTCGTGGTGGACAGCTCCCAACAATCCCCGGCAGTCGTACGCGCGCCGCAATCCGGCGGTCCCAGACACGCGCAAAGCATGGGACGAATCTGACACAACAGCCCGCAACGAAAGCCGAGGAGCTGCGCTGACGCGGTGCACACCAGATCACAGATTGGATGGTTCGCTCACCGACACACGACACGAGCGTGCTGACAGGAAGTGAAAGGTGACTACCGACAAGATCACAGAGCTGCTCTGGTCGAATCTCAGCCAAAACGTCGTGATCTTGCGATGGCCCGAAAACGCCGACGACGCACGCCAACTCGACCAAATCGGGATGGCGCATCTCCTGCTCGTCGATCCAGAGGCCGACGCACCTGAGGTCACGAGCTGTGTTGAGGATTGGATACGTCTTCCGGCAAGCGACGATGACGTGCGCGCCAGAATCCGCACACTTCGACTACGTGACCAACGCCATCCGACCGTGCCGACCATCGACGCCGACGGACGATTCTCCTATCGGGGTAGAGACATCTTCTTGTCCCCCATCGATCACGGACTCATCGACCTCTTTATTCGCGATTTCGGCGAGCTCGTCGATGAAGGCGAACTCCTCGCTGTATGGCCGAACCGCGGCTCACCGGACGCGCTGCGCGTGCACATCTCGCGCCTTCGAAAAAAGCTCGAGCCGATCGGACTGACAATCACGATCAGACGACGGGGCGGATACCGGATCCGCGAACACGAACGAGCAGCCCCACGCCAATATGAACCGGCCTGACCGCCGACCCCGCTCAGGCGGGCACCGCTCCGGACCTGGGCCCACGCGCTCGCCGACCCATGGTCGTTAAGGGTGAGACCGTCGGCGTGTCGCTTCGGTCAGTGCAACCGGGCGGTAGCGATGCCGCTGGCCGCCTCGCTTCGCGGCCGGTCGGCGGGCTGGGGCTGGCCTGGGAGGCGGGTTCTGGGCCACCGGCCAAGCGGGACAGGACCGGGATGAGGGGCGGCGAAGCGGGCGGCTCTTGCCGGTCCCGGCAAAGCCTCAAGATTCTTGACGAAACTAGACAAATCACCTACGGGCGGGCACGGCCGAGGTCGGTCACGACGGCGGCGGCGCCGAGGCTCCAGGGGCGGCAGGGATCGTCGTCAGGCCAGATCGCTGCCGGGAAGGACCCATGAGGGGGGCGGAAGCCGGCTTGCGTTCGCTTCACGACGGCGCCGAAGCGGGCGCAATCGATACTGAAACGGGGGTCGGTTCTGCTCGGTTCGTGGCCCAGAGCCCGCCTCAGCACTGGATCGTCGACCGATCAGGAACCGGTTCCC
>DATMUX010000442.1:0-2013 GCA_035563695.1 Acidimicrobiia bacterium | reverse complement strand
CGGGCGGCGGGCCATTCGTCGGGATGGCGGTCCAACGAGCGCTCGACCCGTATCAACCGGGCACCACCGGTTACGACATCTCCTGGCCGCAATGCGGCGGGCCGTACCCGCCGCCTCCGCACGCGATCACGATCGTCGGCGTGAACGGCGGCCGTACGTACACGAAGAACCCGTGCCTGGCGAGCGAAGCGCTCTGGGCGGGCGGGTCGCTGACCTTGTACGTGAACGTCGACGGACTCCCGAACGACACGACGAGCGGAATCAACGGACCGCGGGGAACGTGCGCGGTCGCCGACCTGTCCTGTCGTTCGTACAACTACGGGCGCAACGCCGCCGCGTTCGACGTCGCGTACACGCGCGACCTCGGCATCGACTCCGCCATGTGGTGGCTCGACGTCGAGATCGGCAAGCCCTGGCGAACCG
The DNA here is from genome assembly GCA_035563695.1 of Acidimicrobiia bacterium. Lineage (GTDB taxonomy): Bacteria > Actinomycetota > Acidimicrobiia > IMCC26256 > PALSA-610 > DATMUX01. The sequence goes on along the minus strand of DATMUX010000442.1, from coordinate 1,590 downwards.
ACAACCTCGCGTACAACGTGCAGGTGATCCAGGGTGTGCTCGACGGGCTCCGTGCGTATGCCTTCATCGTCGGCGTCTACTCGACCAAGTATCAGTGGGGCGTGATCACCGGAGCCGGCTACGACCCCGGAACGCCGATCTGGGTGCCCGGTGCGCACAACAACGCCGAGGCGGTCTCGTACTGCGCGGCGAGCTTCGCCTTCGGCGGTGGTACGACGTGGCTCACACAGTGGACCACGACGTACGACCACGATTACGCCTGCCCGATCTGACCGGGCGCGCGCGCCGCGTCAGTTCCGCGATGGTCGTACCGGCTGCTGCAACACCGCGACCGCGTGGTGGAGATCGAGGCGTTCGCCGAGCGCGGTCGCGATCGTTCTCTCGTCGATGCCCGCGACGAACGGCAGCGCGCCCGCGCGCCTGCCGATGCACACATCCGTGAACCGTTTGCCGTGCGGGCTCGTGAAGACGAGGCGGTCGTCGCCATCGCCCGAAACCCTCCAGCCGCCTTCGTGCACCATGCGATGGTGGAAGGTGCACAGCGAGATGCAATTCACGGAGTTGTCGGACCGCCCCGGCAGTGGTGCCGTATGTGGTGCACGTCGACCAGCCGGGTGTTGGTGCAGCCCGGGAAACGGCAGGTTCCGTGGTCTCGACGGTCGATGACGCGTCGCAGCGCGACCGGAATCGTGCGCGACCGCCGGCCGACGATGTGCGCGTCGCCCCGCCTCACGTCGACCCTCACGCCGCCGTCGCACAGCATCCGCTCGACGTACGGTGACGCGGGCTCCTGCGCGATCGCGTCGGCGTCGACCTGCACCACGACCTCGGTCGGCACTCGATCCGCGCGCCCCGCGAGGAACGTCCGCACGATCAACTCCAGCGCGTCGACGCGGCGCGCTTCCGCGGAATCGTCCTCACCGCGCGGGACCTCCTCGAGGGCGCGGTCGAGAGCGAGGCGCAGCAGGTCGCGCAGCTCGCGGCCGATCCGGGCGTCGAGAGCCCATGTGCCATCGCCCTCGTCGAAGAACCGCAGCCGCCGCCGATCCAGCCGCGCCTGTTCCGTCTCCGCGTCGGTCCGGGTCTTCTGGAACGCGCGCACCGTGCGTTCGAGCTGAGCCGCGGTCGCGAGCGTCGCGAACTCCATGAGATGGGCTTCGCGATCGGGCGTTGCGACGCGCGTCAGCGCGCGCACTTTCGAGTAGCTCAGCCGGCCCTCGGCGAACGCTTCTCGGATCCGCGGCAGTTCCTCGAGGGCGCGGCCGACCCGCACGTGGTCGCGCGCCGCGACGATGCCCAGTGCGCATTTCCAGCTGAGCCAGTGGACCATCGACGTGCAGCCCCACTCCCGCCACGACTCGCGCCGATCGAGCTCGGCGATCAGCAGCACGAAGCGGCAGGTCGCGGCCGCGATCTGCCCGGCGAGCGTGCAGACCTCGGCCTCGATCCGCTCCGTCGCCGACCCCGACAACAGTCCACCCCGACAACCGTCGACCCCGGCCACGCGACCTCCCCACGTATGCACCCCACGGATGCAGCCCACCGATACAGCCCACGGATACACGAACGTATGTTCGCATCCTACACCGA
>DATMUX010000441.1:0-3466 GCA_035563695.1 Acidimicrobiia bacterium | reverse complement strand
GCGCTGTTTCTTCCGGCACCGTTCAAGCGGATGCCGACCAACCGTTCGCCCTGCGCGACGCCTTGGAAGACGATTCCGGCGGCCTCGTCGAGGCGGCCCGCGCTGATGAGGACCGCTGTGAGGTTCGTGTAGACACGGTTGAGGTAGTACGGCTCGCCGAGCTCCTCGGCGATCACGAGGGACTCACGCATCCGGGCGATGCCGTTGTCGTAGTCACCGCGTTCCGCGAGGCAAACCCCAAGCGTGCAGAGCGCGTGACTCTCTTCGGCCCGAGCGCCCGCGGCGCGGGCGATCGTGATCGCCTCGAGACAACGCGCCTCGGATTCGGTGCTGCGCGCGAGCAACATCAGGCTGCGTGCTTCTTCGGCGACGACGGCGGCGAGCTCGACCGACGGCGTGTCGGACGGCAGGAGCAGCGCGGCGCGTCGGAAGGCGGCGAACGCGCCGTCGGGGTCGAGGTTCGACCACGCGTTGCGGCCGAGCGCCGTAAAGCACAGCGCGGTGCGGCGCGGGTCGCTCGTCTCGTCGATCTCGGCGAGAGCGAGGTTGACGAGCTCGACGGATCGCTGGGGCGCGCCGGTCAGGAATGCAGCGTCGGCCGCCTTCAACAAGAGGTCGACGTAGACGACGGCTGTTCCGGCATCGGCGCGCGGGAGTCGCGCGTACGCGGAGAGTGCACGCTCGTAGTGCGCGTACGCTTCGTGCATCGCCAGCAAGGCCACCATCGCGTCGGCGGCCGCGATCGACGCCGGCAGCGCCTCGGCCCAATCTCCCGCCTCCCACCAGTGTTCCGCGAGCTCGACCGCCGCGTGTCCCGGGCCGGTCGCGCGCAGATCTGGGCCCGCCGTGAGCGCGACCGCGAGCTTGTGGTGCAATCGGGCGCGCTCGGTGGGGAGCAGCGAGGCGGCGACGGCGTCGCACTGCAAGGCGTGACGAAAACGGAAGCGTGATCGATCGTCGACGATCAGTACGTGAAGGTCGACCGCTTCCGCGATCGCCTCGTCGAGCGCGCCGGCGTCGAGCTCGGCCGTATCGGCGAGCAGCCGATGACCGATCGAACCGCCCGCGGCCGCGACGACCGCCGCGACGTGCCGGGCCTCGGGTGCGAGCTGATCGACGCGCATCATGATGACCTGGCGCAGCGCTGAAGGAAGCGACGTCGTGCCCCGGGCGGCCGTGAGCTCTTGGGCGAAGAACGGGTTGCCTTCGGATCGCGCTTGCACTGCGTCGAGAAGAGTCCACTCGGGTTGGCGTCCGAGAATTCCGCGCATCAGCGTCGCGGTCGCGTCGACGTCGAGACCCGTCAGCTCCAACTGCGATACGGCGCGGTGTCGGCCCAGTTCTGCGAGCAGCCGGGTTTGCGATTGGTCCTGGTCGAGTTCATCGTGGCGGTAGGTGCCGCACAGCAACAGCGGGCTCGCGCCAAGATTGCGGGCGAGGAAGTCGATGACCTCGACACTCGCGGAGTCGGCCCAGTGCAGATCCTCGAACACCACAACGACAGGTGAACGCTCGGTCAGCGCGATGAAGCAACTGAGCAGCGACTCGAACAGGTTCGTCTTCCTCATTTCGCTCGCGAGCGCCGCGGGATCCCGAGACGTATCGTCGTCGAGTCCGAGCCGGCGACGAACGGGCGCGAGGATCGCCGCGACAGTCGCCTCGTCGAGTTGGCGAGACAGGTCGCGCAGGACACCGACAACCGGTCCGTAGGGGAGGCCGCCACCCTCGGCCGGCGTGCAGACCCCGATGGCGACGAGCGAACCCGCGGCGCGAGCCCGGTCCCGGAACTCCTCGATCAAGCGCGTCTTGCCGATGCCGGCCTCGCCGCCGATCAGGACAGTGCGCGCCCCCGTCGTCCCGAGTGCGCCGAGTGCGCCGCACAATAGGTCGAGCTCGGCACCTCGTCCGGCAAACGTGATATCCGACTCCGGTTCACGCACCGGCGAATTGTCCCACACGGCAGCTCTCACCCGCCCCCGCAACCGCTCAGCACGGACCACGGTGGAGCCGGCACGTGTCGGCGCTCGCGCTCGACGCCGACGGGACGGAAATCGAGTTCGGTGCGATCACCGACGAGGCGTGGTGGACGTTCACGCTGGCACGACCGGCAGCGAACGCGAGCGCAACGAAGGCCGCGATCACGATGACCCACACGGCGGCGCGCTGCAGCGTGTTCCAAGACCCCGGCGTTGCGTTCGGCGCGAGCACTGAAGTAGCAGTCATGAGACATCCCTCCTTTTCGCGGGCCCCGCCGACCGGGGCCGCTCAACGGGTCCGTGGACCCGCGACCCACGATGCGCCCCCGGGAGCCAAGGCACATCCGGACTTCTCCTTAGACGACAGACCCCGACTACCTATATCGACCGCCCCGAGGAGACGCCCGCTCGGCCGTGGCCCCCCGGCACCATCTCCACGAGGCCATCCGGCGGACGTGCTGCGATGTCCTCGGGTGCGTGGCGCAGCGCCGCTACCAGCCCTCCGTCGCCGAGGCCTGGCACCCTCGATGCTTCGGCGGTAGCGTCGATCGGCTCGTGGACGATCTCTGGCGGTATACGCAGAGGGGAGCGGAACATGCACCGTTTCATGATCCCCGTGGTCGTGCTGGTCTCGATGTTCGCGGCGGCGTGTGGCAGCTCGTCGAAGCCGGCTGGTCAGGCGTCGAACACGACCGTGTCGCGTACGACGGCGCCGGGTGCGTCGCCAACGACGGGCGCCGCGGGCACGGTGGTCCTGAACGTCGTCCACAACGCGAAGGTCAACCAATCGATCGTGGTCAACGCGTCGACGGAGACCGTCTATCTGTATGTGCCGGACGGTTCGAGCCAGACGAGCACGGTGCCTGCCGCGCTGCAATCCACGTGGCCCGCGGTCACGACGGTCGCGGCCAATCCGACGGTTGCGGTCGGACTCGACCAGAGCAAGCTGAAGGTCAACGCCGCGCACCAGGTGTCGTACAACGGGCACCTGCTCTACACCTTCAAGGGTGACCTCGGATCGGGCAGCGCGAACGGCCAAGGGCTCGGCAAGGTGTGGTACGTGGTCTCGCCGAGCGGTACCGCGATCACCTGACCCTGCCTCGTGCAGGAGGAAGCTCGTGGTGGTCACGATTCTGGCCGTATGTGGCCATTTTCGTGACCACGGTGGCGTGCGCGGGGGCGAGACGCGCGACGCTCGACCGCACCTTCGCGCTAGTTCGTCCTTACCCGCGCGCCAGGCGCGTCCCACTTCGCGGGTCTTCCCGAATCGGGGCGCGCCATGGCACCGTGAACGACATGACATACCACGAGATCGACACCACGCTGCGAGACGCATGGACGCCGCCACCGAATGGGACCAGACAACGACGGTCCCCGTGGTGGGTTCCGTTGCTCGTGCCCGCGGTGATGACCGTGCTCTTCGTGATCGGAAGCATCGGTGACAATGGGCGCACCGAGACCGAGCGATACACGCTTGCGGGAGACACCTT
>DATMUX010000440.1:0-2074 GCA_035563695.1 Acidimicrobiia bacterium | reverse complement strand
GTGGCGGTAGCCCTCGCGGTGGAGCGAGTCGTACAGGGTTGCTTCGTCGGTGAACACCATCGCGTCGGGTAGTACGAACTTGCGGACGTGCGGCCGGATTAGCGGGATGCTCATGTGCGGCACGACCTTCGCCCGCACCTGACCGCCCCGCTCCACGGCGGCCCAGACGGGAACCTTCTTTTCCCACCGTTCCTGGCGAGACATCTTGTCGCCAGCCCGAGGCTTCCCGCCGTAGTAGGTCTCGTCCATCTCGACCTCACCCGCCAGTGGTGCGCCGTCGTCGTCGGAGAGGAGCGAGCGGATCTGCTTGAACATGCGGTGCGCGGTCGGGTAGCTCACGCCGATCTCGCGTTCGAGCTGCTTTGCCGAGATGCCGCAGCGCGTCGAGGACATTAGGAAGATCGCCCAGAACCACAACTGCAACGATGTGGTGCTCTTGTGGAAGATAGTGCCCGACGTTGGGAACACCTGATGGCGGCAGTACTGGCAGGAGTACGACGCGCGGCTCTTGATCCGGTGGAACTTCGTGACCTTGCCACACGACGGACAGGCCGAGCCGTCCGGGTAGAACTTCTGGCGCAAGTACTCCAGGCACGCGTCGTTGTCGGGGAACATCTGCATGAACCGCGAGTACGTCATCTGCGATTCGCTGCTCGCTGCCGGGGCTACTGACTGCCGCTGCCTCGCTGCCATGGAGGTATCATACCATTGTACGTACGTGTCGTCAATTGACAGTTACCCTTGACGAAGTCCGAACGATGCGCGATTCTCCTAACAATGTTAGGGAACCTGAACAGCGATAGGTCTAACGTCGATAGCCTGAATCGCGATAGGCGTTCACGCCGGCGGGAGGCCACCAAGGCCGAGATCCTCGACGCGGCCTGGGCGTTGGTGCGCGAGCACGGCCTTGCGGGCCTGTCGCTGCGCGACCTCGCCGCCCGGGTCGGGATGCGCGCCCCGTCGCTGTACCAGTACTTCCCCTCGAAGCACGCCATCTACGACGCGATGTTCGGTCAGGGCGCGCGTCAGGCGCTCGCGGAGGTGGGCGCGCCGGTCGGCACCACCGACGCGCGCGAGGCGCTGCTCCTGGTCGCGCACCGGATGTTCGACTTCGTGACGAGCAATCCGGAGCGCGCGTTGCTGTTGTTCCAACGCACGATCCCCGGGTTCGAGCCGTCGCCCGAGTCCTACGCGCCCGCGGTGGAGCTCCTCGACTGGTCACGGCTCCAGCTGGTCGAGCGCGGCCTCACCGATCCCGATGCGCTCGACTTGTGGACCGCGCTCCTCAGCGGCCTGTCGAACCAGCAGATGGCCAACGATCCGGGCGGTACGCGCTGGGCGCGTCTCGTCGATCGGGCGGTCGGCATGTATCTCGCCGAAGTCGGGCCGCCCTCGGCCGGCTCGAGGAAGGGGAAGCGATGAAGATCATCGAACGCGACGTCTCGCAGATCGGCCCCCTCGATCACGCGACCGCGGTGCGCCTGGCCGCCACGGAATACGAGCGGATGCTCGCTCTGCTGCGCGACCTGCACGGCGACGACTGGGCCGCGCCGAGCGACTGCGCCGGTTGGGACGTGCGAACGCTGGTGTGTCACGTCGTCGGGACGGCGGAGACGCTCGCGAGCTTCCCGACGTTCGTCCGGTTCATGCGCCGGGTGGCGAAACGCCCGGGACTGTTCGTCGACGAAATGACCGCGCTGCACGTCGAGGAACGCAGCTCGTGCCGGCCGGCGGAGCTCGTCGAGCGCCTCGATCGCGCGGTACCCCGCGCCGTGCGCACGCGCGCCCGCCTCGGCTGGCCGCTGCGCGCGATACCGGTGAAGTTCGACACGCCCGCCGGCGAGACGTTGCGCTGGAACATCGGCTACCTGTACGACGTCATCTTGACGCGCGATGTCTGGATGCACCGCGTCGACATCTCGCACCCGCTCGGCCGCACGCTGTCACTGACCGCCGAGCACGACGGCGTCCTCGTCGCCGATGTGGTTGCCGAATGGGCGCGCAGCCACGGCAAGCCGTTCCGGTTGACCCTCGACGGTCCGGCGGGCGGAACGTTCCACCAGGGTCGCGGCGG
>DATMUX010000439.1:0-7763 GCA_035563695.1 Acidimicrobiia bacterium | reverse complement strand
GGCTAGCTGGTGGACGAGTTGTTGACCGCGGAGAGCACGAACACCAGGACCCAGAACCCGACGCCGATGAACCCGAGCACGATGCCCGCGATCGCCATGCTGTCGCCGGTCTGGCGGCCCTGGGACGACTTGATCTGGCCGCGCGCGATGAACCCGAGCACGATGGCGACAGCCGAGCCCACCCCGCAGATCAGCCACCCGACGAGGCCGAGGATGAGCGACGCGATCGCCAGTCCGTTGGTGGACGGCCCGTACGCACCGGGTCCATAGGCGCCGGGTCCGTAGGCGCCTGGCCCGTAGGGACCGGGCGGCGGCTGCGGATAGCCGGGCGGCGGCCCGTAGGGAGACGGGGGCGGCCCGTAGGGACCGGGCGGCGGTGCGGTGGGCGGGGCGTACGGATTCGGCGGCGGACCCGGGGGCGGAGGCGGCGGCGGTGGCTCCGTGGCCTGCGCGGCGGGCGGGCCCCACGTGGCCGGAGGGGGCCCCCACGCGTCCGGCGCGCCGGGCGGCGGACCGGGTGGCGGAGCGGCCGCCGCGGACGCGGCATCCGGCGGACCGGGAGGTGGTGTCGTCTCGGCCGCGACCGGCGCGGCGACGTCGATGCCGCAGCGCGCACAGAAGCGAGTCGTTTGGGTGTTGTCGTATCCGCAGTTCGGACATTGCATCGCTGCGCAGCCTACGCAGAATTCACGCCGAGGGCGTCGAGCGTTGCCATCTCGCCGAGTACGGCCGCGCTCGCCTGCACGATCGGAATCGCCAGGCACGCGCCGGTGCCTTCGCCGAGTCGCATCTCGAGGTCGAGCAGCGGTTGCAGGCCGAGGTGGGCGAGCGCGACCGACGCGCCCGGTTCGACCGATCGGTGCCCGGCGATGCACGCCGCGGCCGTGCCCGGCGCGATCGCGTCGGCGACGAGCAACGCCGCGCACGCGATCACGCCGTCGACGACGACGGGGACCCGCGCGGCCGCGCCCGCGATGCAATATCCGGCGAGGGCGGCGATCTCCAGCCCGCCGCACTCGGCGAGCACCGACACCGGATCGAGGTGACGCGCGGCGCGCGCCGCGGCGCGCTCGACGACCGCGATCTTCGCGGCCAGCATCGCGTCGTCGATGCCCGTGCCGCGCCCGGTGACCGTCGCCGGGTCGGTCGCGGTGAGCACCGCGACCAGCGCGGCGGCGGGCGTCGTGTTGCCGATGCCCATCTCACCGGTCACGAGCAGGTCGTGACCGTGCGCGACGAGCGAGTGTGCGACGTGCGCGCCGGCATCGAGCGCGGCGAGCGCTTCGCCGGTCGACATGGCCGGACCGCGCGCGAGGTCGGCGGTTCCGGCCCGCACCTTGTAGTCGTGCACACCACGTAGCGCGCTGACGTCGCGCGCGACGCCGACGTCGACCACGTGCACCGAAGCCCCGGCGTGACGCGCGAGCACGTTGATCGCCGCCCCGCCTGCGGCAAAGTTCGCAACCATCTGCGCGGTGATCTCCTGCGGCCACGGCGTGACCCCCGACGCGACGACGCCGTGGTCGCCCGCGAACACCGCAACCGCCGGGCGGCGCGGCACCGGCGGCGGGCACGTTCGCGCAATCGCGCTCAAGTGCGCGCCGAGATCCTCGAGCCGACCGAGTGAGCCGGCCGGCTTCGTGAGCGTGTCGTGGCGCGCGAGCGCGGCCTCGCGGGCCTCGAGGTCGAGTTCACCGAGGTTGCGTATCGCGATCCCGAGCGCGCCCGACCGCAGCCCGCGGGCGCGCGCGATCGCGTCCGGCAGGCCCGCGTCGGTCGCGCTGAACGCGATACCGGCGGCGCGCGCCGCGTCGCGGTCGACGGTGCCATCGCCGACGAGCAGCGCGCGCGCGGCCCGGACGTCGAGGCGGCGCAGGGCCTCGTGCACGATGCGGGGGTCGGGCTTCGCCGCGCCGACGTCGGTCGATGTCACCACGACCTCGAGCAAGGCGTCGATGCCGATCGGTGCGAGCGCCTTGCGGACCGCGGCCTCGTCCATCACGGCCGTATCGGTGACGGCCGCGAGACGGTGACTGCGGGCGAGGACCCGCAGGGCGTCGCCGACTCCCGGAAGCAGGCGGGCGTCGAGTGCGGATACGGGGGTGCCGGGCGCGGCGGGTTTCACGAGCGTGCCGCCGACGTCGAACAGGATCGCTTCCACTCCGGGAACGGCTTCCGCGGACTCAGTCATCGGACGATCCTTTCAAGGCGATCGCGAGGCGCTCGAGTCCTCGCTCGTCGGGTACGGCGATGCGCACGCCGTCGGGTATGCCGAAGCTCGCGGTGTCGCGCACGAGCACGGCCGCGCGGGCGAGGTGGTCGCGCAGGCCGGACGCGCGCCGAACGAGCACGTAGTTCGCGTCACTCGGATCAGCCGAGAGCCCGTGCTCGGCGAGCAGCGCGGTGACGTCGGATCGCAGCCCGGCGATCTCGCGCGACCAGCGCGCGGCGTCGGCGCCGGCCAGCAGCGCGGGCAGCACGGCGCAGGCGAGGGCATTCGGTGCCCACGCGGGGCGCCGGGCGCGCACCTCGGTCGCGAGCTCGTCGTCGGGCGCGAGCACGTATCCGATCCGCAGCCCCGGACACGCGAACACCTTCGTCAGCGAGCCGACCACGATCGCCGATGCGTCACCGCGGGTCCAGCGCCCGGTGGCCAGCGGGTAGAACGCTTCGTCCCACACGGCGGCCTCGTCGCCGGGTGCCGCGAGCCGGCCCGTCGGGTTGTTGGGATTCGATCGCCACCGCGGCCCGCTCGGATCGAGATGCGCGAGATGGCGGGCGTACAGCGAGAATTCGGGCTCGTCGACGCGGCCGGCGGGGCGGGCGGCGGCGACGAGGGCGATGGCTTCGGCGCCGCCGTTCGTGAGCACGACGCGGGAGGTATCGGTGCCGAGGCGGTCGGCGAGCGCGGCGGTCGCCGCGGCATCGTCCGGGTAGTGACGGATGGCCCCGGCGTGGCGTGCGACCAGCCGGCCGACGTCGGGCGCGCGCGGGTTCAAGCTCAATGAGAGGTCGAGCACGTCGTCGAGCGCGACACCGAGCGCCCGCGCGAGGCGAGCGCCGTCGCCGCCGTGGGCGCCGGGCGCGGGAGCGGTGCGCGTCACCGTTGCTTCCCTATGAGGGACGGGGCGAGCAACAGCGCGGCCAGCGCGAGCTCCACGTGCGATGCGAGCATGATCGCGCGGTCGATGTCGTGCGGTTGCGGGCGCGGGCCGTTACCGAGGCGCGGCCGGTCCTCGGTGCGCGCGCCGTAGCGCAGTGGCCCGCCCAGCTCGACCCCGAGCGCGACCGCGAACGCTGCTTCGGCGACGCCCGCGTTCGGCGACGGGTGGGCGCGCGCCTGTGTGTGCAGCGCGTGCAGGATCGGCCGCGTCGCACGCGGCCGCACGAGCGCTACGAGCAGGGCGGTGGCGCGCGCGGGCACGAAGTTCGCCGCGTCGTCGAGGCGGGCCGCGGCCCAGCCGAACTGCTCGTAGCGTTCCGACCGGTGGCCGACCATCGCATCCATCGTGTTGACCGCGCGGAAGCCGAGCGCGCCCGGCGCGCCCGCCACCGCCGCCCACAGTGCCGGAGCCACGACCGCGTCGACGGTGTTCTCCCCCAACGACTCGATCACCGCCGCCGAGAGCCCGGACGCGTCGAGCGCGGTCGGGTCGCGCCCGACGAGTGCCGGGACGAGCGCGCGCGCCCGGTCGACGTCGTGCGACGCCAGGGCGTCGCGCACGCGCGCCGCCGTCGCGCGCAGCTCGCGCCCCGCGGCCGCGATCCCGACCGCCGCCGCGGGTGTGCGCACCGCGACTCCCGCGAGAGCGCCCGCAGCTACACCGGCGAGCGCGTACCGAGTGCCGGCGGCGCGCGTCGGCGCGTACCATCGCTGTTCGATCTGTCCCATGAGCCGGCCGAAGAGTGCGACCGGATGGGCGCGCGCCGGCGGTTCGCCGAACGCCCGGTCGGTGAGCAGGCCGACCCCCGCGCCCCGCGCGCGGCGGGCGACGGTGCCGGTCACCACCGGGCCGCCGCGACGACGATGCCGGTCGCCTCGGCGACGACGACTGCCGCGCCCAACACGTCGCCCGTGAACCCGCCGACGCGCCGGACGGCGAGCGCGATCACGGCGACGCCCGCGACGACGGCCGCGACGACGGCGACGGCGCCGCCCGCGCCCGCACCGAGGCCGCCCAGTACGACCGCGGGCCCGATCGCCAGCGCGGGCCAGGCGCGCGCGCCGTCGAGCAGAGGCGTCGCGATGCCTTCGGCGCGCGCGTAGGGCACGACCGCCGGTACCGCGGCGACGAGCGCGCGGGCCGCGCACCACAGACCGGCGAGCAACAGCACGCTCGCGGGACGCGCGGCCAGCCCGGCGAACTGCAGCAGCAGCACGATCACAACGGTCGCGACTCCGAAGGCGCCGACGTCGGGTGCGCGCATCACCGCCAGGCGGCGCTCGCGGTTCGCGTGCGGGAGCAATCCGTCGGCGGCGTCGGCCAGGCCGTCGACATGCAGCATGCCGGTACAGCCCAGGTCGGCGGCCAGCGCGATCGCGGCGGCGAGCGGTGCCGGCCACCACTGCTGCGCACCCCACCACACGCCGCCTACAACGGCGCCGAGCGCGATGCCGACGACGGGAAACCACGGTAGTGCTCCGGCGCGCAACGCTCCGCCTCGCCGTCCGAACGTGGTCAGCAGCCCGAGCGCGTCGCGCATCACAGCGACCCCAGCTCGAGCGTGCGCCCGGCGACGACCAGGACCGCGCGGTCGGCCACGGCCGCGACCGCTTGGTTGCACTCGCCCATCGCGTCGACGAAGCGGCGACCGGTCTCCGTCATCGGGTGCACGGCCAGGCCGACCTCGTCGGAGACGACGACGGTATCGCCGCCGCGACCGGTGAGCGCATGACACAGCTCGTCGACGTCGACCGCGAAGCCCGGAGTGTTCGCGATCCACGATCCGAGCGCGTCGACGATAACGGTGCCGCTGAGGCGCGCCAGGACGGGCGCGAGGTCGCGCGGCGCTTCGATCGTCGGCCATGACGGCGGGCGGCGCGCGCGGTGCTGCTCGATCCGCGCCGAGAACGCCGCGTCGCCGGGCGAGCTCGTCGCCGTCGCGATATAGGTGACGGGCTCGCCGCACGCGCGCGCGAATCGCTCGGCCGCCGCGGACTTCCCCGAACGCACGCCGCCGAGCACGAGTGTGATCACCGATCGATCCCTTGAAGGATCGCGGCGTGAGTCGCACGGGCGAGGGGCGCGCCGACGCGCGAGCGCGGACCGCCGAACGGCTCGACGTCGCCGTGCGGCGGGCACACGATGCAGACCGCGTCGGTCGCGGTGCCCGTGCCCGGAACCCCGGCGTCGAGCAGCGCCTGCACCTTGGCCTCGGTGACGGTCATCACCGCGTTGACGAGAGCCGCGTCCGACAACCGCACGTCGACGCGGGCGAGCACGTTGATCGTGCCGGGTCGCCACGCGGAGGATGGTGCGCGTACCGAGGCGCCGGCGGGCTCGGCGGCCCAGGCCGGCAACGAGAGCCCGACCGTGGCGCACACCTCGACGCCGTCTTCGCGGGTGGTCACCGCCTTGTCGACCGAGGCCGCGGTGAGCATGCCGACCCCCGAGCCCGTGCACCCCTGGCGTGACGCGACCTCGGCGACGTGCATGTCGAGGTCGACGCGGTCGTAGTCGCGTGGCACCTGCGCGTTCAGTACCCATGACCGCAGGCCGATCCCGCCGCCCACCGGCGCCGACGCGATGCAGCGCCGCGGCTCGTCGAACCGCCATACGAGCGCGCGCATCAGAAGTCGATCCCCTTCTTCGCGACGATTCCCGCGTCGTACGCATGCTTGACCTTGCGCATCTCCGTGACCGTGTCGGCGACGTCGACGAGCGCGGCGGGCGCGTCGCGTCCGGTCGCAACGATGTTGACGTTCGGCGGGCGGGCGGCGATGACCGCGACGACCTCGGCGCCGTCGATCCAGCCCCAGTTCATCGGATAGGTGATCTCGTCGAGCAGCACCAGGCGGTGTCGGCCCGCGGCGATGACCGCGCGAGCGTGCGCCCATGCCGCCCGCGCGGTCGCCTCGTCGCGCGACAGGTCGGCCGAATCCCACGTGAATCCCTCGCCGATCGACCACCAGTCGGCGCCGAGCTCGCACCCGAGCTTCTCCTCGCCGGTGTTCCAGTCGCCGGACTTGAGGAACTGCACGACCGCGACCTTCCAGCCGCGTGCGAGGGCCCGCAGCATGACGCCGAACGCCGCGGTCGACTTCCCCTTGCCGTCGCCCGTGTGCACCAGCACGATCGACGGCGCCGTGCGCACCCGGTCGGGGAGGGCATGTTCTTCGGGCGGTGTGGTGGGGTCGCTCACGATCCGGCTCCCGGCGGGCGGCGGTGGGGGACGACGACGATCCCGTCGGGGCCGTCGATGACGTTGACGCGGGCGCCGTAGTAGCGCGACAGGGATTCTTCGGTCATCACCTCGTGCGCGAGGCCCTCCTGCACGATGCGGCCGTCGCGCAGCAGCACCAGGCGATCGGCGTACTGGCCGGCGAGCGTCAGGTCGTGCATCGTCGCGATGACGGTGACGTCGCGCGCGCGGCGCAGCTCGTCGACGAGTTCGAGCACGTCTTGCTGGTGACCGATGTCGAGGGACGTGGTGGGTTCGTCGAGCAACAGCACCGGTGCTCGTTGCGCGAGCGCGCGCCCCACGACGACGCGCTGACGCTCACCGCCCGACAGCGACGAGACCGTACGGCCCGCGAACGCGCTGAGCCCGAGCGTCGCGAGCGCGTCGCGAGCCGCGTCGACATCGTGCCGGCCCTCGTGCGCGAGGAGCCCGAAGTGGGGCGTGCGCCCGAGCAGCACGTAGTCGAGCACGGTCATGCCCGCGGGGATGCCCGGCGCCTGGGGAACCAGCGCGACGGTGCGGGCCCGGTCTCGGGGCCGCATGCCCGACAGCGGCTGCTCCATCAGGTCGATCTCACCGGACGAGAGGGCCACGAGCCCGGCCAGCGCGCGCAACAGTGTGGTCTTGCCCGCGCCGTTCGGTCCGAGGACGAACAACCACTCGCCCGGCTCGACCGCGAACGAGACGCCGTCCAGGAGCCGGCGATCGTCGATCGTCACCGTGAGCTCGTGCGCGCGCACCGCCGCCCCCATCAGATGATCCCTCGCGACCGGCGCAACACCAGGACGAAGAAGGGCGCTCCGAAGATCGCGGTCACGACGCCGATCGGTATCTCGGCGGGTGAGAGCGCGGTCCGGGCGAGCAGATCGGTGAGCGCGAGGAACGCGCCCCCGAACAGCAGCGAGAGCGGCAGGATCACGCGGTAGCTGGTGCCGGCGACGAGACGTACCGTATGCGGCACGATGATGCCGACGAAGCCGATGAGCCCGCTCACCGACACCGCGGCCGCCGTCGCCAGCGAAGCCGTGGCGATCAGCACGAGCCGGACGCGCTTGACGGGTATGCCCAGCGTCGCCGCCTCCTCGTCGCCGACGCTCAACACGTCGAGCACCCGCGCGTGCAGCACGAGCACGACCGAGGTGAGGACGAAGTAGGGCAGGACCAGCTGGACGTCGGACCAGCTCGCGGTGCTCAACCGCCCGAGGATCCACGTGTACACCTCGCGGATCGTGTCGGCGTGCTGCTGCTGCACGTAGGTCTGCACCGCGGTCAGGAAGCTCATGACGGCGACGCCCGCGAGCAGCAGAGTCGCGGGCGTGCGCACCCGGCCGCCGGCCGCGCCGACCGAGTACGCGAGGAAG
>DATMUX010000438.1:0-3395 GCA_035563695.1 Acidimicrobiia bacterium | reverse complement strand
CACACCCACGCGCCCGTCCCCGCGTCGAAGACGCCCGCGCCGCTCGGTGCCGTGTAGTACGCCGCGTCGGCGAAGCTGCGCCGCCCCCCGCAGCGCAGGGGCGAGTGCAGGAGCACCTCGATGTCGGGCGGCGTGGGCACGCCAGCAGTCACGCGGTCGTACTCGGTCCCGATGAGCAGCTTCAGATGGTCGCCGTTGTGCAGGCCTGTACCTGCGAACACCCACGAGGACGCGTCCGCGACGACACCGTCGACGTTGACCGGGTTGCACTCGTAGAACGTGCCGGTGAGCGAGCTCTCCGGTCGTGCTTGCGGCGCCGCCCGCCATTCCGTCGTCGGTTCCTGCTTCGTCTGTTGGTAGTAGGTGTCGCCGGCGACGGTGCGATAGTTCACCTCCAGGCGATCGGGGCCGAGCGGCGAGGGGTCGAGGCGGATACGGCGGTACAGCGCGTTCGCGCCGAGGAACATCACGTTGACGCCCTTGTCGCGCGCGGCTTCCACACCGTCGCGCATCGTCTTGCTCCAGTACTCGTCATGGCCGAGCGAGATGATCACCTTGTGGTTCGTCAGCAGCTCTGGATGCTCGTGCAGATCGATGTCGGTCGTGTAGGTGACGTCGAGGCCCATCCGTTCGGCCAGAGCGACGAGTCCGAGCTCGTTCGCGATGAAGTCCCCCGCGCCGTCTCGCGAGTAGGGACGGTCGAACGTGACGACGGTCGATCGTGTTCGCGCGTTCAGTCCCGGGCCGTGGTAGAGGCTGTAGCCGCCGTAGTCGTTGTACGCCTGCCAGGTGGTCACCGCGTTGACCACGAGCACCGGGGCGTGGCTCCTGTCGTCGCGCACCGTCAACGGCACGTACGTGTCGCCGTTGGCATCGCTGACCTTCAGCAGATAGTCGCCCGGCAGCCACGAGGCCGGCACCGTGAGGTGCAGCGAGGGTGTCCAGTGCGTCGTGAACGTGCGGGTCTCGGCGAGGAGGCGGCCGTCGGGCTGGGTGCGCGCCCGCTGCGGCGGCGAGCGCCACACCAAGCGAGCGCCCGTGCCCTGGTACCAGCCCATCCGGTAGCCCTCGACGGAGAACGTGGGCATCACCGACGTCACGTACAGCGTGACCTCGTCACCGTGTTGCGCGCTCACGTGGTCGGCGTACGCGGACGGTCCGAAGATGGTGAGCGGCCGGATGTGCCAGCTGGTCGTGCCCGGTCGCGCGTTCTCCCGCTGGATCGCGTTGCGGTGGTCGATCGGGCGCGGGTGCGTCGTCGTGGTCGTGATGACCACGTGCGCCGGCGGCGCGACGGAGGGCGTTTCGCCGTGCTCGGGGATCAAAGCGAAAGTAGCGATCCCTCCCACGAGCATGATGGTTGCCGCGATGAGCAGCGCCCGGCGAAGGTGCCGGCTGCGCCGCGGCCGGGCGCGACGGCTCGTGACGGACTGCACGCCGAGATTCTGCCGTGTCCTGGCCGCCCCTCGGGGAATTCGCGAGAATGCGCGCATGAAGTTCTCGGTCGAGCACGAGTTCTCGGCATCGCGCGCGCTGGTCGTCGACGTGTTGTGTGATCCCGAGTTCCAGACCGCGCTCGATCTCCCCGATCTCAGCCGCGCCGAGGTCGTGGAGCACTCGGTCGACGGTGCGACGCGTGTGCTCCGGTTGCGCTACGAGTTCGTCGGCCATCTCGATCCCGTCGCCCGCAAGATCATCGGTGGCCGCAAGCTCACCTGGGTGCAGGATCTGGAGGTCGACACGTCCGACTACAAGGGACGGCTGTCGTTCGCGGCCGAGGCCGACGCCCAGCGCCTGTTCGGTGCGGCCGACGTCGCGATCGATGCGATCGGGTCCGACGGCCGCGACGAGCGAAGCCGGCGCCGCATCGCCGGCGACCTGCACGTGAAGGTGCCCCTCATCGGGGGGACGGCCGAGAAGCGGATCGTTCCCGGGCTAGTGCGGCGCCTCGACATCGAGGCCGAGGAGCTCGAGAAGGAGCTCGCGCGACGCGGCACATAGCCGGGTCGGTCAGATCCCGTAGAGCTCCGCGGCGTTGGCGCCGAGCACGCGGATGCGCGCGTGCTCGTCGAGCGGGGCGATCGTCGCCTCGAGCTCGCGCACCGCACCCGGGAAGGTCGAGTCGGCGTGGGGGTAGTCGGAGCCCCACACGATCCGTTCCACACCGACGAACGGCGCCAGCGCAGGCAGCGTGGTCTCGTCGAGCTCGAAGGAGATCCAGCACTGACGGGCGAAGTATTCGCTGGGCAACCGCTTCATCGCGGGCGCGTATCCTCGGTACGAAGGAACCTGATGGTCGAGGCGCGCGAGCCAGTAGGGCACCCAGCCGCCGCCCGCTTCGAGGAACACCGTGCGCAGGCCCGGATGGCGTTCGAACACGCCGTGTGCGATCAGCTGCGCGCACGCGAACATCTGCTCGAACGTGTGCGACGCCGCGTGCAGGATCAAGATGTTGCGCGGTGACCGATCGTTGCCGAGTGGCGGGACCGCGGGCTGGAACCCTTCGTGGATGCCGACGGCCATGCCCAGCGCTTCGGCCGCCGCCCAGAACGGCTCGTAAGCGTCGTCGACGATCGCTCGCCCGAGGCACGGGTTCGGGCGCACGAACACGGCCGTCAGGCGCAACTCGTCGTGCGCCCGCCGGAGCTCGCGCACCGCGGACTCCGGGTCCTGGAACGGCACCATCGCCGCGCCGTACAGCCGGTCGGGCGCGGCCGCGCAATATCCGGCCAGCCAATCGTTGTACGCGCGCGCGACGGCGACCGCGGCCCTCGGATCGCGAATGCCCCAGAATCCGAGCCCGATCGTCGGATACAGCACCGCCACGTCGATACCCTCGGCGTCCATATCGGCCAGCCGGGCGTGCGGGTCGAACGCGCCGGCCCGGGCGCGCTCCAGCGGAACCGGTTCGGTCGAGCCCGTGCTGACGTCGGTGCCGGGTGTGCCCATCTGGCCGAGCTTGGCGACGAAGACGTCGTCGCCACCGACGACGACATGATCGAGGCCCCGCGCGTCGGTCTCGATTCGGGGCCGGTACGGCTCGGCGACGCCGGCCCACGCGGCCTCGGGCTCGAGGACGTGACCGTCGGCGTCGACGACCCGCGGGACGCGTGACACGCGCGCACGGTAGCGCCGCCGGTCACGGCGACGCCATGAACTCCTCGGTGACGAACACGTTGTTGCCGGCGAACGCGACACCGATGCCGACGTAGTTGAACTTGGCGTTGAGCATGTTGGCCGCGTGCGGTGGCGAGTGCACGAATGCGTTCTCTACTCCGGCGACGTTCGAGCGCGGCGACGCGGCGCCGACGTTCTCACCGAGCATGCTCCAGTGCACGGTGATGCCCGCGGTGAGACTGGAGTGACAGATCAGCGGGCCGCGACACCCTCCGATC
>DATMUX010000437.1:0-3462 GCA_035563695.1 Acidimicrobiia bacterium | reverse complement strand
GGTCCCGGCCGACGGCCGGGTGCCTCACGGCGAGCCGTACCTGTCGACGATCGATCAGTGGGAAGCGCCCCAGGAGGGCACGCCGCCGTTCCGGACGATGACCAAGCCGATCCTCGTCGCGGTCAACGGCTTGTGTTGCGGCGCGGGCCTCGACTGGGTCACGACCGGTGACATCGTCATCGCATCCGATCGGGCGCAGTTCTTCGATCCGCACGTCAGCATCGGGCTCGTCTCCGGTCGCGAGATGGTGCGGCTCGCGCGGGTGCTCCCGACCAACGTCGCCATGCGGCTCGCGCTCACGGGCAAACACGAACGGATGAGCGCGCCGCGCGCCTATGAGCTCGGTCTGATCTCCGAGGTCGTCGCGCACGACCAGCTCCTCCAACGCGCCCGCGAGATCGCGGCGATCGTGAACCGCAATGCACCACTCGCGGTGCGCGGCACGCGCCAGGCGATACGTCGCGGACTCGACCTGCCGTTGCACGAGGCCGAGATCCTGGCCGAGGCGTTCCGCGAGCGCGTCGTACGCACCGCCGACGCCCGGGAGGGGCCGACGGCCTTCCTCGAGAAGCGCGACCCCCTGTGGCGGTGCGAGTGATGGCGCACGCCTTCGAGACGATCCGCTACGAGACGTCCCCTGACAGGGTCGCGACGATCACACTCGATCGACCCGACGTCCTCAACGCCTTCAATCGCACGATGTGCGAGGAGATGCGCGCGGCATGGCACATGGTGAAGGACGATGCGTCGGTAAACGCGGTGGTGCTA
The DNA here is from genome assembly GCA_035563695.1 of Acidimicrobiia bacterium. GTDB lineage: Bacteria > Actinomycetota > Acidimicrobiia > IMCC26256 > PALSA-610 > DATMUX01. The sequence continues at coordinate 2,694 of DATMUX010000437.1, read as the reverse complement.
CGCGCCGCGGGAGACCGTGCCTTCTGTGCAGGGCTCGACACCAAGGAGCCCTACCGCCAGCCCGACGACGTGTGGAACCACGAGGATCCCGGCGAGCTGCTGAGCCCGAAGTGGCAGAAGGTGTGGAAGCCGGTCGTGTGCGCGGTGCACGGCATCTGCACCGCCGGCGCGTTCTACTTCCTGAATGAAGCCGACATCGTCATCTGTTCCGACGACGCGACCTTCTTCGACTCGCACGTCACCTACGGGTTCGTCTCCGCGCTGGAGCCGGTCGGCCTCATGCGGCGGGTCGGGCTCGCCGAGACGCTGCGGATCGCGCTGGCCGGTAACGACGAGCAGGTCACCGCCGAGACGGCGTTGCGGATCAGCCTGGTGACCGAGGTCGTAGCACGCAAACGGCTGTGGGCGCGCGCGCATGAGATCGCGGCAGGCATTGCGCGCAAGCCCACCGCGGCTACGCAGGGCACTGTGCGGGCAATCTGGGAGTCGCTCGATCGTCCGTATCGAGCTGCGATGCAGCAGAACCTCATCTACACGCGGCTCGGCAACCCGATCGGCCGGCGCGAGGTCGCCGAGCACGGTCCCGATCGCCCCGAGCCGAGGTTGCGGTGAACAACGAGCGTTCCCCGCTCAGCGATCGCATCGCGCGAGTGCTCGCGCTCGACCCGGCCGCCCCCGCGCTCGAGTTCCAAGGAACGTGGCACCCGTGGAACGAGCTCACGGCCACGGCTGATGCGCTCACGAAGCATGTGCAGCCGGGCGAGCGCGTCGCGGTGCTGCTCCGCAACCGTCCGCCGCAGGTCGGGCTGGTACTCGGGCTCTTGCGCGCCTCTGCGTGCGTCGTCACCGTCGACCCCGAGCGCGGTACCGATCGCGTGCGCGCCGACCTCGAGTCGCTCGGCGCCGGCTCGATCGCGGGCGAGTCGGGTGATCTCGACAAGCTCGCGCCGAAGGTGCAGAGGTTCGCGAGCGACGCTCTCGGCCACGTCGACGTCACGGGTGCAGCGCCGGCGGAGACGCGTGCCCCGAGCAACCGGCGGCCGGGTGTCGCGGTCGAGATGCTCACGAGCGGGACGACCGGTCCGCCCAAGCGGATCCCGCTCACCTACGAGACGTTCTTGCGGGTGCTCGGCGGGGCCAAGCACTACGAACGCCGCGCAGACCACACGGTGAAGCTCCGCAGCGGGATCGTCATCGTCAACTCGCCGATGGTGCATCTCGGCGGCTTGTTCCGGCTGCTGCAGTGCGTGAACGACGGCCGCGCGTTCTGCCTGCTCGAGCGCTTCCGCGTCGACGAGTGGATCGAAGCAGTGCGCCGCCACCGGCCGAAGACGGTCAGTCTCGTGCCGGCGGCACTGCGCATGGTGCTCGAGGCGGATCTCGACCCGGCCGATTTCGCGAGCGTGCGCTCCGTCATCTCGGGGACAGCGCCGCTCTCGCCCGACGATGCCGACGCGTTCTTCACGAAGTACGGCGTGCCCGTGTTGGTGTCGTACGCCGCGACGGAGTTCGGCGGGGGCGTCGCCGGGTGGAACCTGCGCGATCACGAGCAGTACTGGGCCGCCAAGCGCGGGAGCGTGGGGCGTGCGCATCCAGGCTGCGAATTGCGCGTGATCGATCCCGGAACGGGCGCGCCGGTCGGTCCCGACGACGAGGGCCTGCTCGAGGTGAAGGCGCGACAGATGGGTGACGGGAGCGGCTGGATGCGTACCACGGACCTGGCCCGCATCGACGCCGACGGGTTCTTGTGGATCCTCGGCCGGGCCGACCAGGCCATCATTCGAGGCGGCTTCAAGATCCAGCCCGACGACGTGCGCGCCGCGCTCGAGCGCGACCCGCGCGTGCGCGGCGCGGCGGTCATCGCCAGGCCCGACGCACGACTCGGCGCGGTCCCGGTCGCGGCGGTCGAGCTTCGCGCCGGCGCGGATTCGGTGAGTGTCGACGAGCTCCTCAGCGCCGCGGGAGAGGTGCTGGCGCGCTACGAGGTGCCGGACGAACTGCGCATCGTCGACGCGCTACCGCGCACTCCCGCCGGAAAGCCGGACCTCGCGGGCGTGCGCGCGCTGTTCGGGGGGCAGCGCATGACCGAGCCCTGGACGTTCGGCGTCGAGCCGCTCCCCGATGCGCTCGAGGCTGCTCCGCTGTTGCGCCGCATCGCCGGCCTCGTGCTCGCGGTCGAACAGCCGAACCCGGCGGTCACGAAGCTCATCACCGACCTCCGCGCGGCAGAGGCCGCGCTCGCGCGGCTCGCCCCACGCGATCCCGCGCCGCGCGTCGGCACCGAGCCGCCCGAGGACGGGCGCGCCTACATCGACCACTCCCGCGACATCGGCGCGTTCAACCCGTGTTTCCCCGAGTACGAGATCACCGTGGACGGCGACCACGCAACCGGCACCGTGACCTTCCCGCTCGTCTTCGAAGGTCCGCCCGGCGTGGTGCACGGCGGCGTGCTCGCGACGTTCTTCGACAGCGCGATCCAGCACCACCATTGCGACGTCGGGCTCGCGGGCAAGACCACTTCGTTGCTCGTGGAGTACCAGCGACCGACACCGGTCGGCCGGCCGCTCCGTTTCACGATCGAGCGTCACGCCCGCGAGCGGCGGATCACCTCGCGCGCCGCGTTGACCCTCGACGGCACGACGCTCTGCACCGCGACGATGGAAGCCGTCGCCGGCGATCGCAGCCGGCTCCCCG
>DATMUX010000436.1:0-10042 GCA_035563695.1 Acidimicrobiia bacterium | reverse complement strand
GCGCTCGTCGTCGCGACCCACGAGCGGGCCGACGCGCTCGGGGTGCCGCTCGACCGTCGGATCTACCTGCGAGGGTGGTCCTACGCCACCGATCCGGTGCTCGTGGCCGAGCATCCCGACATGAGCCGTTCACCCGCCATGGCCGCCGCGAGCGCAGCGGCGTTGGGTGACGCGGGTATCGGCGTCGACGACGTCGCGTACTTCGACCTCTATTCGTGCTTCGCGAGCTCGCTGCATTTCGCGTGCGACGCGCTCGGCGTCGGGCCCACCGACGCGCGCGGCCTCACGCTCACCGGCGGCCTGCCGTACCACGGCGGTCCCGCGAGCGGGTACCTCACGCACTCGATCGCGGCGACCGTCACGCGGCTACGCGACGACCCCGGCGCGTTCGGTCTCGTTTCGGGCGTCGGGATGCACCTGACCAAGCACGTCTTCGGCGTGTACGCAGGTGTTCCCGGACCGATCGTGCCGGCCGACCCGATGCACCCGCCCGACGTCGCGCCCGTGGTCGCCGAGCACGAAGGCGACGCGACGGTCTCGGCCTACTCGATCGTCCACGGGCGGGAAGGCGGGCCCGAATGGGGCCTGCTCGTGTGCGATCTCCCCGGCGGGGCGCGTACCTATGCAAAGCTCTCCGACACGGAAGCGTGCGCTCGCGCGGAGCGGGAGGAGCTCGTGGGTGCCGTGGTGCAGCTTCGACCCGAGGCGATGACGGGACCGATGGGTGACGCCGTCGTCAACTTCGCGAGGTGGTGAGCAGTCGAGAAACATTGAGATTGGCCGGACGGCAACATTGACAGGGCCGCGAGCCCCTTCGTAGCTTCCGGCCGTACACTCCGAGCGTGACCCAGGTCACAGGACGAATCGGCTCGCGCCGATCACATCGAGGCGCTGCCTCGAGACAACAGGGGGAACTGTGAGACGTACGGGTAGGACGCGCGTGGTGCGCGCAGTCGCGTTGACCGCCGGCCTCGTAATGGTCGCCAGTGCATGTGGCGGCGGGAGCAGCAAGTCCAGCGGGAGCAGCCAGACCACGACTCCTGCGACCGTCGGCGGCCTGACCGGCGGCGTCGAAACGGGCACGCCCGTGCCGGGCGGCTCGCTGGTCTACGGGATCGAGGCCGATACGAGCGGCGGGTTCTGCCTGTACAAGGCGCAGCTCGCGATCGGCGGCATCGAGGTCGTCGGCTCGGTCTACGACACGCTGACCGCGCCCGATGGCAACGGCAAGATCCAGCCGTACCTCGCCGAGTCGGTCACCCCCAACCCCAACTACACGGTCTGGACCATCAAGCTGCGCCCGAACATCAAGTTCCACGACGGCACCGCGCTCACGGCCGACGTGGTCAAGGAGAACCTCGACCACTTCCGCCACGACAACCCGCTGTTCGTGTTCGTGTTCGGCGACGTCAAGTCGATCGACGTCGTCGACCCCTTGACGTTGACGGTGTCGACGAAGCGGCCCTGGTCGGCGTTCCCGTGGTTCCTGTGGTCGAGCGGCCGCCTCGGCATCATGGCCAAGGCCCAGATGGACTCGCCCAACTGCAACACCATGCTGATCGGCACCGGACCCTTCGTGTTCAAGTCGTGGAAGTTCGGCGACAAGTTCGTGGCGACGCGGAACCCCAACTACTGGCGCAAGGACAAGAACGGCAAGCAGCTGCCGTACCTCGACCAGATCACGTTCGTGCCGCAAGAGGACTCGGCGAAGCGTACGACCTCGCTCGAGTCGGGTGACTTCCAGATGATCCACACCGACGACCCGCTCCAGATCGTCCAGATCCGCAAGGACGTGCAGAGCAACACGTTGAAGGACATCGAGTCGACGAAGTTCGCGGAGCTGGGCTACATGATGCTCAACGTGACGAAGCCGCCGTTCAACCACCTCGCGGCGCGTCAGGCGGTCGCGTACGCGATCGACCGCGACACCTACAACAAGCTCCGCAACGACAACATCCTGCAGAACGCGTCGGGCCCGTTCGCGCCGGGTGCCCAGGGCTACGTCGCCGATTCCGGTCTGCCGACGTTCGACCCGGCGAAGGCGAAGGCCGCGGCCGCGCTCTACAAGCAGCAAACCGGCAAGGACCTGACGTTCACGCTGTCGCACACGGCCGATCCGTCGACGACGCAGGATGCGGTGCTCGTCCAGCAGATGCTGAAGCAGAACGCCGGGATCACCATCAACCTGAACCCGGTGCCCGACCAGAGCACGCTGATCAACCTCGCCGTCGGCCGCCAGTACGACGCGAACCTCTGGCGGAACCACCCCGGTGCCGACGCCGACACGCAGTACGTCTGGTGGCACTGCAACAACAGCCCGCCGGCCGGTACCGACCCGAACGGCGCCGCCGCGTGCGACAACCCGATCAACTTCGGCGGGTTCAACGACCCGGTCATCAACAACGCGCTCGACCAGGCCCGCGTTGCGTCGAGCCCGGCGGCGCGCGAGGCCCTGTACCAGTCGGTCACCAAGGAGTTCGCGAAGGAGCTCTGGAACCTGTGGTCGCAGTGGACGATGTGGGTCGTCGCCTACAAGCCGAACGTGCACGGCGCGCTCGGGCCGGGCCTGCCGAACGGGGAGCCGCCGTTCACCGGGCTCGCGACCGGGAACCCGGTGTCGGGAATCTGGTGCGACAACGGGAAGTGTTGAGAGGTCACCGGTAGCCGGCAGGAACGAGGAGACGAAGGATCGTGCGGACGATCGTGCGACGAGCGGTGCAACTCATCGTCGTCGTGATCGTCGTGACGTTCCTCACGTCGATCCTCACCTCGTTCCTGCGCGGCGATCCGGTGACGACCATCGCGCCCTACTCGTCGGCCCAGCAGCGCCAGGAGATCCGCGATCAGCTCGGGCTCAACCAGAACGTCGTCGAGCGCTACGTGAAATGGCTCGGTCACTTCGCGACCGGAGATCTCGGGCACGAGTACGCGGGTACGGGGGTCACCGGCCTTTCGATCTCGAGCCAGGTGAAGACCTCGCTGCCGCATTCCCTGCTGTTGATCTTCTACGTCGAGACGCTGACGTTGTTGCTCGCCGTCCCCTTAGGCGTGTACACCGCGTATAGGGCGGGGAAGGCATCCGACAACGTCGCCAACGCCGTCGGTTTCGGCCTCGTGAGCATTCCCGTCTACGTCGCCGCAACCGTCATGATCTTGATCTTCAGCGTGAACAGCTGGGGTATCCACTTACCCTCCGAAGGATGGGTGTCGCTGACGTCGAATCCGGCGCAGCACTTCTCCCACCTCGCGATGCCGGTGATCGCGATCGCGATCGGCCAGATCGCCATCTATGCCCGGCTGTTGCGCAGCGACATGGTTGCCACGCTGCAGGAAGACTTCATCCTGATGGCCAAGAGCAAGGGGATCTCGAACCGCCGCATCCTTTGGCGGCACGCGCTGCGGCCGTCGAGCCTCACGCTGGTGACGATCGCCGGCCTGAACATCGGCGCGCTGATCAGTGGCGCGTTGATCGTCGAGGTCATCTTCCACCTCAACGGTCTCGGGTCGGTGCTCCAGGACGCGATCAACCGTCGCCAGTATGTTGCGATCCAGGACTACGTTGCGGTGATCGCCGTCGTGTACGTGTTGATCAACTTCGCAGTCGACGCCCTGTACCGCATTCTCGATCCTAGGATTCGCAGTGCTCGAATCGGCTGAACCGTCGGCGCCGGCCGGCACGCTCGTCGCCGGCGCACCCGGCAGCCTCGCCGCGATCGAGGACGTGCCCGAGGAGGAATACAAGAAGAAGGGCATCGGCGTGCTGGCGTGGATCGCCATCGGATGGCTGGTGCTGGTCGTCGGCATGGCGATCCTCGCGCCGATCCTGCCGATCAAGAACCCGACCCAGGGCGACTACACCAGCGTCCAGGCGCCGCTCTTCAGCCCCCATCACCTGTTGGGGAGCGACGACTCCGGGCGCGACGTGCTGAGCCGCGTGATCTGGGGTGCGCAGGCGTCGCTGCTCATCGCCATCGGTTCGGTGGCCCTCGGCACACTGATCGGCGGTGCGCTCGGATTGTGGGCCGGCTTCAAGGGCGGGCGTCACGACACGGTGCTGAGCTCGTCGTTCAACATCATCCTCGCGTTCCCGCAGCTCGTGCTCGCGCTGCTCCTCGTATCGATCTTCGCGGGTACGTATCTGTCGAACGACGGTACGACCCACACGCCCTCGTGGTCGCGGCGCATCGTCGTCGTGATCGTCGCGGTCGGGATCGTGTCGATCCCGATCCTGGCCCGTATCACGCGCGCGAACGCGCTGGCGTGGTCGCAGCGGGAGTTCGTCATGGCCGCGCGCGCCCAGGGCGCCTCCGACTGGCGGGTGATGCTCCGCGAGGTGCTGCCGAACGTGTTGCCGGCGATGTTGTCGATCGCCTTGCTCGGTGTCGCGATCGTGCTGATCCTCGAGGGATCGCTGGCGATCTTCGGCTTGAGCGTGGCCGAGCCGAGCCCGTCGTGGGGCAACATGGTGTACTCGCAGCTCAGCAACCTCAACTCGGCTCCTCCCGTGTGGATCGTGCCGTCGGTGCTCATCTTCGCGACCGTGCTCGCCTTCAACTACCTCGGCGACGTGGTGCGCGCGCGCTTCGACGTGCGCGAGAGCGCAATATGACACCGCTGCGCCGGCGGCGCGGCGGGTCCGCGGCCGACCGCTTCAGCGACGCGCCGCTCGACGGGTCGCTGCTCGACGTCGGCGACGTCAAGACGCACTTCAAGACCGAACGGGGATTGGTCCGGGCGGTCGACGGGGTTACGTTCTCACTCGAGCGCGGCAAGACGATCGGGATCGTCGGCGAGTCGGGCTGCGGCAAGTCGGTGCTGTCGCGGTCGATCATGGGCCTGCTGCCGTCGAACGTGGTGCGTCACGGCAGCATCCACTTCGAGGGACGCGAGATCGGCAAGGCCTACACCGACACCATGCGCGACTACTGGGGCACGCAGATGGCGATGGTGTTCCAGGACCCGATGACGTCGCTCAACCCGGTGATGCGCATCGGCAACCAGATCACCGAGTCGTTGCGCTACCACCTCGACGTGACGAAGGAGTACGCGGAGGAGACCGCCCTTTCGCTGCTGCAGTCGGTCGGGATCCCCGAGGCCGAGCGTCGCCTCCGGCAGTACCCGTTCGAGCTCTCGGGGGGCATGCGCCAGCGCGTGATGATCGCGATCGCCCTCGCGTGCGGCCCGAAGCTGCTGTTCGCCGACGAGCCCACGACCGCGCTCGACGTCACCGTGCAGGCACAGATCCTCGATCTGCTCCAGCAGCAGCAGCGTGAGCGCTTCATGGCGATGGTCCTGGTGACGCACGACCTCGGTGTCGTCGCGGGTCGCACCGACGAGATCGCGGTGATGTACGCGGGGCGCATCGTCGAGAAGGCGCCCACGCGCTCGTTGTTCGCGCACACGCGGCACCCGTACACCGAGGCGCTCCTCAAGTCGATCCCGAAGTTGAACCAGCGGAGCCACACGCGGCTCGAGGCGATCGTCGGTCGTCCGCCCGACCTCGTGAAGCCGCCGCCCGGGTGCCGCTTCGCGGCGCGCTGCCCGTACGCCCAGCCGAAGTGCCTCACCGACGAGCCGCCGCTCGAGGATCCCGGCGAGCCCGGGCACGCGTTCCGGTGCTTCTACCCGGTCGGCAGCGACGCGGGCGCCGACGCACTCGCCCGCAACCTGGCCGCGGGGGAGACCGCGAGCGGGTTGCCCGTGAAGAAGATCGGCGAGATCGTGACGACGGGGATCACCGTCTGATGGCGGGAACCGGAACGGCACACCTGCGCGACGCCGACGACACGCTGTTGCGCGTCGAGGATCTCGTCGTCGAGTTCCCCGCCGGCCGCAGCGGCCTGCGCGTACACGCCGTGTCCAACATCAGCTTCGACGTGAAGGAAGGCGAGACACTCGGCCTCGTCGGTGAGTCGGGCTGCGGGAAGTCGACGACGGGCAAGGCGATCATGCAGCTGCCCCGTCCCAACAGCGGGAGTGTCGTCTTCGAGGGCACCGACATGACGACGCTCGACGGTGCCGAGCTGCGGCGCACCCGCACGCGCATGAAGATGATCTTCCAGGACCCCATCTCGTCGCTGAACCCGCGCCGCAAGGTCGAGGACATCATCGCCGAGGGTCTCAACATCTGGGATACGGGCACGAAGGCCGAGCAGCAGGCGAAGGTCGACGAGATGATGCTCGCGGTCGGGCTCGATCCCGCGTTGCAACGGGGGCGCCGGCCGCACCAGTTCTCGGGCGGGCAGTGCCAGCGCATTTCGATCGCGCGGGCGGTCGTCACGGATCCGAAGTTGATCATCTGCGACGAGCCGGTCTCCGCGCTCGACGTCTCCGTGCAGGCACAGATCCTGAACCTGCTCGAAGACATGAAGGCGCGCTACGGGCTGACGCTGATCTTCATCGCCCACGACCTCGCCGTGGTCAAGAACGTCAGCGACCGCGTCGTCGTGATGTACCTCGGGAAGATGTGCGAGGTCGCGTCGCCCGACCTGCTCTACGAGCAGCCGGCCCATCCGTATACACGCGTGCTGCTCGACGCGATTCCGGTACCCGACCCGAGTGTCCGGCCCGACGACCGTCCCCGCGTGGCCGGCGAGATCCCGTCGCCGGTCGCGCCGCCGTCGGGCTGCCGGTTCCGGACCCGCTGCCCGAAGGCCCAGGACGTGTGCGCGAACACCGAGCCCGAAGTGTCCGAGGTGCATCCGGGCCAGTTCGTCGCGTGTCACTTCCCGCTCGCGCCGGGCGAGACCCTTCCCGTCGGCAACGGCGCGCGGCCGATCTAGCGCCTCGCGGCCGATCTCGCGCCTCGCGGCCGCTAGGCCCGGGGCAGGCCGAGGATTCTCTGGGCGATGATGTTCTTGTTCACCTGCGTCGTTCCGCCCGCGATGGTGAACGACCGGCCGTAGACGCGGTCGCGCGCCCACGGTCCCGCCAACGCGTCGGGGCCGAGCACCTCGGCCGCCATCTCACCGATGTGCTGTTCGGTCTCGCTCCACAGCAGCTTCGCGAGACTGCCTTCGGGACCCATCGCCCGGCCGTGCAGCTCGGCCGAGATCGCGCGGTCCGAGATGAGCTTCAGCAGCTCGCCCTCCATGTAGAGTCGCGCCAGCCGGTGACGGACGATCGGGTCGTCGGTCGCGACCTGGCCGTCGCCGAATGGCGTGGTCTTGGCGTCGTCGATGAGGCGCCGGATCCGGGCGCGCGTGCCGAGGTGGAGCTTGGCGACCGTGCCGCGCTCGTACGCGAGCGTCGTCATCGCGACGCGCCACCCTTCGTTCACCGGTCCGAGCGTGTTGGCGAGGGGTACGCGCACGTCGGTGAAGTAGATCTCGTTGAAGTCCTGTTCGCCGGTGATCGTCGCGAGGGGTCGAACCTCGACGCCGGGCGATGTCATGTCGACGAGCAGGCACGTGATCCCTTTGTGCTTCGGCGCGTCGGGATCAGTGCGCACGAGGAGCTCGCACCAGTTCGCGCGGTTGCCGTACGTATTCCACGTCTTCTGCCCGTTGACGACCCAATCGTCGCCGTCACGAACTGCCGAGGTCCGCAGTGATGCGAGATCGGAGCCGGCGTCGGGCTCGGAGAAACCCTGGCACCAGAGGTCGTCGCTGCGCAGCATGCGCGGGAGCAGCGCCCGCTTCTGCTCGTCGGTGCCGTGCTCGATGATCGCAGGCGCGATGTTCGAGAGCCCGAGCGTGTTGAGCGAGCCGGGTGCCTGCGCGCGGTGCATCTCTTCCGCGTACACGACCTGTTGCATCACGCCCGCGCCGCGCCCGCCCCACTCCTCCGGCCAGGCGATCGCCGCGTACCGGGCGTCGGCCAGCATCCGGTCCCAGGCGCGGTGGCGCTCGAGCGCGCCGGGACCGAGCTCTCCCGTCCCCGCGGACCCCGCGCCGCGGAGGTCCCCGGGCAGGTTGGCGTCGAGCCAGGCGCGGAACTCCGCGCGGAACGCCTCGGCCTCGGGCGGGTACCGGAAGTCCATGGAAGCGGCAGCCTACGCGCCCACCATCCTCCCAACTGTTGGGCGCGTCATGGGCGCTCTACGCCCACCATCCTCCCAACAGTTGGGCGGATTTCAGGGTGTTTCGAGGCCGCCGCGCGCGAGTTGGGCGTCGATCTCGCGCTGGCGGGCGACGTTCTCGGCGTGCAGCTCCTCGGTCGAGCGCACGCGTCCGTCGACCTTCAGCTCGCCCATGATGTGCACCTCGCCGAGCGTCTGGCTCATGTAGCTCGGACCGTCGGCCGTCGGGATGAACCACCCCGTCGGGCACATGGTGAGCACCTCGACGAAGGTGAAGCCGTCGCCCCGCAGTTGCGCCTCGAACGCGCGCCGGAACATCTTGCGCGTGCGTGCCACGGCACCCGCGCTGTGCACCGAGCCGCGCGCCACATAGGCCGCACCTTGGAGCTGGGCGATGAGATCGCCGATGAGGATCGGATAGCCGTGGTAGGCGGCATCGCGGCCGTCGAGGGTGTTCTTCGTGCGCTGCCCGAGCACGCTGGTCGCGGTCATGTGGCCGCCGGTCTCACCGAACACGCCGTTGTTCAACAAGATGCACGTGATCCGCTCGCCGCGAGCCGCGGTGTGCAGCACCTCCTGGAGCCCCTCGTTCACCATGTCACCGTCGCCCTGCAGCGTGAACACGAGCGCCTCCGGCAGCATGCGCTTCACGCCCGTCGCGACGGACGGGGCGCGCCCGTGCAACGCCTGCACCAAATCGACGTCGATCGTGGCGGAGAACGACGTGTAACACCCGATGCCGGCCACCGCGATCGCGCGCGTCGCCACGCCCAGCTCGTCGATCGTCTCGAGGAACTGGCGGATGGCGAGCGGCTCGCCACACCCGGGGCACATCTGGTGCTCCCGGGCGAGCAGGAGGCGCGGCTCCAGCGCCTCGACCTTGCGGCTCGGAACCGACGGGGGAGACGACGTGTCGATGGTGCTCATCGCTGGTGCTCCTGCAGCTCGTACGAGAACGACTCGTAACCCGGCACGACGGGCAGCGCCCGGTCTTCGTGCAGGGCGAGGATCCGTTCGGCGATCACGTCGACGTCGAGGATGCGCCCGACGCCGAAGCCCGAGTGATCGGTCGACACGCCGCCGATGGACCTCACCGGCGCACGCCCGGCCGCGCCGATGCGTACGTCGTCGATCATCTGTCCCGCCGACAGCTCGAAGCTGCCGACGCGCCGCACGTGCGCGCCGGCGGCCGCGCCTTCCACGGCATCGAACGGGAAGGGCCATAGCGTGATCGGGCGCACGAACCCGATGCGATGCCCGGCCTCGCGCAGCCGGCCGATCGCGTACTTCACGAACTTCGCGGGCGAGCCGAACGCGACGATCACGGTTTCGGCGTCGTCGAGGAAGCCCGACTCGACCCGCACCTCGCGCTCCATGTGCGGGATCTTCGTGGCGATGTACTGCGCCTTGCCTTCCTGGCCCATCGGGAGCTGCCCGACCTTGGTAACACCGAGCGGCGTGATGTTGCCGCTCGCGCCGCTCCCCGATCGCGAGCCGTCGACGGCCCACTCCTTGGCCGGCAGCGACGGGAACTCGATCGGGTCGACGGACAGGGCCTCCTGCGTGTGGGCGAGCAGGTAGTCGCCGTACACCAGCACGGGATTGCGCCACTTGTCGGCGAGGTGGAACGCGAGCTGGACATGTTCGACGCCCTCGCGCACGTCCTGCGGTGCGAGCACGATGTGCCGGTAATCGCCGTGCCCGCCGCCCCGGGTCGCCTGGTAGTAGTCCTGCTGGCCCCGCGCCATGTTGAATACGACGAGCGGGAGCTCGGCGAGGGAGATCTCCGAGAGCGACTCCTGCATGAGCGACAGGCCCTGCCCGGTGGATCCCGTCGCGGCGCGCGCACCCGTTGCCAGCGCGCCCCACGCCATGCCGACGGCTTCGAGCTCGGACTCGGCGTTGATGCACACCCCGCCCGCGTCGGGAAGCAGTCGGGCGAAGTGCTCGAGCAGCTCCGTGAACGGCGTCATCGGATAGCCGGCGAAGAATCGACACCCGGCCGTGATCGCGGCGCGCGCG
>DATMUX010000435.1:0-3606 GCA_035563695.1 Acidimicrobiia bacterium | reverse complement strand
AGCCCGCCAGTATACGGGCGGGCCGGTCAGGGCGTGCGGGCCCGCCCGACGTACATGTAGCCCCAGGCCTTCGGGCCTTTGAGGTAGAAGTTCCGGATCGTCTCGATCTCGAAGCCGGCCTTCGTGATCAGCGCGGCGATGTCGCGGTTGAGGTGGCAGCCCCCGGCCACACGCTGTTGGAAGCCGTTCATACGACCCTGCATGCGCACGACCTTCTCGTCGGGCGCGAGGCCGTGCTCGGCGAAATGGAAGTCGGCGCGCGATTTCAGCACGCGACGCAGTTCGGTGAGCGCGCCGTCGACGTCGGGGATCGTGCACAGCGTCATGGTCGAGAGCGCGCTGTCGAAACGCGTATCCGGGAAGTCGAGCCGCTCGCCGTCGAGCGCACCTTGGTGCACCTCGATCGGCGACGCCGCCATGCGCTTGGCCGCCAGCTTCATCGCGACCGCCGACGGCTCCACCGTCCACACGCCCGTGACCTCCGGCGGCAGGTGCGGCATGTTCAATCCCGACCCGAACCCGAGCTCGATCACGTCGCCATGAAGGCCCCCGCACGCCTCGCTGCGGACCTTCGCGAACATCGAGTTGCCGAGCATGACGTTGACGCCTCGGGGAACGAGCTGTTCGCTGTAGAAACCCACGCCCGAGAGGGTACGGTCGGTGCGTGACCCCGGTCGAGGCTCTCGAGCGCATTGCCGAGCTCTTGATGCGGGGCCGGGCGCCGGCATACCGCCAGCAGGCGTTCCGGCGCGCGGCCCGGGAGATCTCGCGGATGGACGAGTCGGAGCTGCGGTTCCTGGCCGATGCCGACCGCCTGAAGGACATTCCCGGGGTCGGCGCGACGACGGCCAAGGTCATCGCGCAGGCGCTCGCGGGTGAGACACCGGAGTACCTGCAGACGCTGCTCGCACAGACCGAGGGTCCGGGCACCGATGCGGGCGAGCGCCTGCGCGCGCAGCTACGGGGCGACCTCCACGTGCATTCCGATTGGTCCGACGGCGGCGACACGATCCGCGCGATGGCCGAGAAGGTACGCGCCCTCGGCCACGGCTATTTCGCGCTGACCGACCACTCGCCCCGCCTGACGATTGCGAAGGGGCTCTCGCCATCGCGGTTGCGGGAGCAGCTCGACGTCGTCGCCGAGCTCAACGAAGAGCTCGCACCGTTTCGCATCCTCACCGGCGTCGAGGTCGACATCCTCGAAGACGGCGCGCTCGACCATTCCGAGGAGCTCCTCGCCGAAGTCGACGTGGTCGTCGCGAGCGTGCACTCGAAGCTGCGGATGGAGTCGGCCGCGATGACACGGCGCATGGTCGCGGCCATCGCAAGCCCGCATGTCGACGTGCTCGGACACTGCACGGGGCGGCTGCTCGTGGGCCGGGGCCGTCCGCAGTCGGAGTTCGACCACGACGTCGTGATCGAGGCGTGCCGCGTGTTCGACACGGCCCTCGAGATCAACTGCCGGCCGGAGCGTCTCGATCCGCCGCGCGACATCTTGCGCGCCGCGGTCGCATCCGGCATCAAGCTCGCGATCAGCACTGACGCGCACGCGGCCGATCAGCTCGACTGGCAGCCCTACGGGACCGATCGCGCCGCCGAGTGCGGCGTCGATGCCGGACACGTCGTGAACGCGTGGACCGCCGACGAACTCCTCGCGTGGTGCGGCGCGCACCCGTCGCCGTAGACGGCGCGGATCAGTCGCGCCAGACGATCGCCGCCTCCCACGGGGCCAGGTGCAGCGCGCCGGAGACATGCTCGCCGGCGCGCGCGCGAATCGTCGACAGCCGGAGCTCACCCGGCCCTGCGCAGGCAACGTCAGCCTCGGTATCGGACAGATTGCACGCCACCACGGTGCGCTCGCCGCGCTGCCACGCCCACACGCGGTCGTTCGACGCGGGCAGCGTGCGGTACGCGCCGGTGCGCAGCTCCGGGATCGCGTCGCGCAGCCCGATGAGATCGCGCGTCAGCGACAGCGCCGAGTCGGGATCGTGGCGCTGCCGGTCGACGTTCTGGCGCGCGTAGTCGCCGTACGGCAGCCACGGCTCGACGCCGGGCTTCGAAAAGCCGGCACCCGGTTCGGCGGTCCACTGCATCGGTGTTCGCTCGTTGTCGCGACCCAGCCGGGGACCGTGGAACAGGCCGACGGGATCGAGGATGCGATCGACCGGGACGTCGGTGTCGACCATGCCCATCTCATCGCCGTAATAGAGGAAGGGCGTGCCGCGCAGCCCCATCAGTATGACGAGCGCCGCGCGTGCCTTCACCGGATCGTCGTCGCACCAACGTGTCGGGAACCGGTGGCTGTCGTGGTTGCCACCCGTCCACACCGGCCATGCGTGCGCGGGGAGCCGCTCCTCCGCGTGCTCGACCGCGTCG
Source organism: Acidimicrobiia bacterium (assembly GCA_035563695.1). Taxonomy (GTDB): domain Bacteria; phylum Actinomycetota; class Acidimicrobiia; order IMCC26256; family PALSA-610; genus DATMUX01. The sequence continues at coordinate 1,230 of DATMUX010000435.1, read as the reverse complement.
CGCAGCTGGCGCGGGTCGAAGTCGGAATGCAGCAGCATGAAATTGAACGCGAGGTTGAGCTCGTCGTCACCATTGCCGTAGAACGACGCGAACTCGTTCGGGTCGAGCACGTACGTCTCGCCGATGAGCACACGCGGGGGGTCGTACTGCTCCGCGAGCTTGCGCCACCGGCGCAGCACGTCGTGCACTTCCGGACGGCACGAGTTGTACACCGAGCGGAAGCCCATGAGCTGTACGTACCAGTGGTCGTCGGGCGTCGCGGCCGGGTTGTCGCGCAACTGCCGGTCCTTGACGATGGAGTGGCACACGTCGATACGGAAGCCGGCGACGCCCCGGTCGAACCAGAAGCGCAGGATGTCGTCGAACGCGTCGCGCACGTCGTCGTTCCACCAGTTGAGGTCGGGCTGCGACGGCAGGAACTGATTCAGGTAGTACTGACCGCTCGCCTCGTCGAGCGTCCACGCCGGACGGCCCGGGTCGAACGCCATCTTCCAGTTGTTCGGCACCGAGCCATCGGGCTTGGGATCGGCCCACACGTACCAGTCGCGGTACCGCGAGTCGCGCGACGACTTGGCGTCGACGAACCACGGATGCCGGCCGCTCGTGTGATTCGGCACGAGGTCGAGGATCACGCGGATGCCGCGCTTGGATGCCTCCTCGATCAGCTCGTCGGCGTCGGCCAGCGTGCCGAGCGCGGGATCGACGTCGACGTAGTCGGCGACGTCGTAGCCCCAGTCGTCGTTGGGCGACACCATGATCGGGTCGAGCCAGATGCCTTCGATACCGAGCCACTGGAGATGGTCGAGGCGCTCCGTGATGCCGCGCAGGTCGCCGATCCCGTCGCCGTTCGTGTCCATGTAGGAGCGCGGATAGATCTGGTAGAGCACGCCGTCCTTCCACCACGTGCGTCCCGGCCGATCCGCAGGCATCCGAGGCATGCGGACGACCCTAACCCGCCCAACAGTCGGGAGGAAGGTGGGCGCTATACGCCCATGACGCTCCCAACAGTCGGGAGGATGGTGGGCGCTATACGCCCATGACGCTCCCAACAGTCGGGAGGAAGGTGGGCGCTATACGCCCATGACGCTCCCAACAGTTGGGAGGATGGTGGGGGGAAGAGAGAGAGAGATCGCGCTCAGTTGGCGGCGGCGGTGCCGGGCTCGCCTTCGGCCGCGGTCCACATCCGGGCGTAGTGCCCGCAGCGCTCGAGGAGCTCGTCGTGGCTGCCGT
>DATMUX010000434.1:0-6773 GCA_035563695.1 Acidimicrobiia bacterium | reverse complement strand
GCTTGCCCCGCCCCGAGGCGCAGCTCGGGATCGGGCGGTACCGGGTCGACTTCGCGTGGGCGGAGCAGCGGTTGGTCTGCGAGTGCGACGGCTTCCATGTTCACGGGAACCGTGTGCAGTGGAAGCGCGACCGCCGGCGCGTCGCGGCCATCGAGGCATACGGCTGGCGGGTCCTGCACGTGACGTGGGACGACGTGACGAAGCACCCGGCCCAGACGGTCGACCGGCTCGCGCTCGTACTCAGCCGCGCGGCCTGAGGCTCAGCGGAAGCCGGCGAGCGTGCGGGCGACGCGTTCAGGCGTCATCGGCGCCGGCGTGTCGAACGAGACGCGCTGCACCACCGAGCCGTAGCGGGCGCGCACCCGCGGCCCGATCTCCTCGGGCGTCCCCGATGTCACGAACGCGTCGACGATCTCGTCGGTGACGAGCGCAGCCATCGCCTTCCAGTCGCCGGTCTTCGACAGGCGGTTCAGCTCGGGTTGCAGGTCGCCCCAGCCGTGCGCGTCGAGCACCACCTTGTAGGCGGGCGTCGAGCCGTAGAACGCGAGCCGGGGCCGCATCGCGTCGCGCCCGCGCGCCAGCTCCTCGTCGGTCTCGGCGACGATCACCATCGCGGGGTACGCGACCTCGAGCGACGCGCGGTCGCGCCCCGCAGTGCTCAGGCCCCGCTCCAAAGCGGGCACCGTCGTCTCGTGCATGAACTTCTCGGTGGAGAACGGGTGGATCATGAAGCCGTCGGCGACTTCGCCCGCGACCTCGGTCATGCGAGGTCCAACGCCGCCGAGGAAGATGCGCGGCAGCCCGTAGGGGTTCGGACCCGGATCGAAGAACGGTGTCATGAGCGTGTGCGTGTAGAACTCGCCGCGAAAATCGAGCTTGGTTCCTTCGTGCCAGCGCGCCCAGATCGCGCGGATCGCGAGCACGAGCTCGCGCATGCGCTCGACGGGATTCGACCACGGCATCGAGAACCGCTTCTCGATGTGCGGGCGGATCTGCGTGCCCAGGCCGAGATTGAACCGGCCTCGCGACGCGAGCTGCAGGTCGTACGCGCTCTGGGCCAGGGTCATCGGATTGCGGGCGAACGCGATCGCGACTGCGGTCGTGAGTTGGATGTGCTCGGTGTGCTCGGCCGCAAGGAGCAACGGGAAGAATCCGTCGTGCGCGCCTTCGAACGAGTACACGCCGTCGTACCCGGCCGCCTCGACGGCCCGGGCCGCGTCGGGAACGTCGTGCAGATCGGTCGTCGTTAATGCGGCGTCGACGTACATGTGGTGTCCCTACGATTGAGCGATGGAGCAGTACGGACCGGCAACCTACGGCGAACGCATCGCCGACGTCTACGACGAGTGGTACAACCAGCTGCTCGCCGACCCCGCGGCGGAGGCCGCCCTCCTCGCCGACCTCGCGGCGGGCGGCCGCGCGCTCGAGCTGGGTATCGGGACGGGCCGCATCGCGTTGCCTTTGCAGGCCCGGGGTGTCGAGGTGCACGGCATCGAGGCGTCGCCCGCGATGGTGGAGCGGTTGCGAGCCAAGCCCGGCGGCGACGCGATCGCGGTGACGATCGGCGACATGGCCGACGTCGGCGTCGACGGCCGCTTCGAGCTCGTGTTCGTCGTGTTCAACACGTTCTTCATGCTCACGACGCAGGAGGACCAGGTCCGGTGCTTCCGCAACGTGGCCGCGCGCCTCGCGCCGGGCGGATGTTTCCTGCTGCACGCGTTCGTGCCCGACACGTCGCTGATCGAGAAGGGCCAGAGCCTGAGCGTGCGCGAGGCGTCGCTCGACCGCGTGCGGCTGGACGCCACGCGATTCGACGCGCAGCAGCAGCGGCTCGACACCACGCAGGTGCGCATCACCGAGCAGGGCGTGCGCCTCGTCCACGCGAAGTTGCGCTTCGCGGCGCCGCCGGAGCTCGACCTCATGGCGCAGCTCGCGGGGCTCACGCTCGACGCGCGCTACGGCGGGTTCGACAAGGAGCCCTTCACCGACGAGAGCGCGTTCCACGTCTCCGTCTATCGCGCATGATCTGACGCGTGGCCTCCAGGCCGGGGATGCCGGTGACGCCGCCGCCGCCGTGCGTCGCGCTGCTCGCCTGGTAGAGGCCGGCGATGGGAGTGCGGAAGTCGGCGTAGCCCGGTGCCGGGCGCATGTGGAACATCTGATCGGGTGAGAGTTCACCGTGGAAGATGTTCCCGCCGATCAACCCGTACTCGTGTTCCATCTCGTACGGCCCGATGACCTGCCGGTGCAGGATCGAGTCGGTGAAGCCCGGCGCGATCGCTTCGACGCGCGCGATGACGCGGTCGGCGTAGGCGTCGAGCGCGGCCGGATCGGGATCCGCCGCGTAGGTATGCGGCACCCATTGGGTGAACATCGACACTATGTGCCGGCCCTCGGGCGCGAGCGTGCGATCGAACACGCTCGGGATGCAGATGTCGGCGAACGGCTGCGCGGCCGGCCGGCCCGCGACCGCGTCCTGGAACGCGCCTTCGATGTCGTCGAGGGATTCGGCCAGCACGATCGTGCCCCCGTGCACCTCGGCGTCGAATCCGGGGCGAGCGGTGAACTCGGGCAGGCGGTCGACCGCGACGTTGACCTTCACCGTTCCGCTGCGCGTCTTCCAGTTGTCGATGCGATCGAAGAACTCGAGCGGCAGCTCGGCGCGATCGATCTGTTGGCAGAAGGTGATCTTCGGATGGGTCGCGGCAACCACGACGTCGGCGGCGAGCTCCTCGCCCGAGGCGAGCGTGACTCCCCGGACGCGCCCGTTGCGCGCGTCGATGCGGGCGACGGGCGCGTCGGTGCGGACGGCGGCGCCGTTGGCGATCGCCGCGTCGCGGAGCGCGTCGCTGACCGCGCCCATGCCCCCTTCGGGGAAGCCCCACGATCCGAGCTGGCCTTCGCCGACGTCGCCGATCTTGTGGTGGGCCATGACGTACGCGGTGCCGGACGATCGCGGACCGGCCCACGTGCCGATGACCCCGCTGACCGCGAGGACCCCGCGCATCTGCGGCGATTCGAAGTACTCCTCGAGGAGGTCGGCGATGCTCATCGTGAACAGGCGCGTCACGTCTGCCACGCCGCCGACGTCGAGGCCGCGCAGCCGCCACGCGAGCCGCAGCTGGTCGACGAGATCGCGCGGGCGGCGCGACCCCACTCGCGGCGGGATCGTCGTGAGCAGCGGTCCGAGCACGCCGGCGAGGCTGCCGAGCCAGCTGTCCCAGCGCTCGTAGGCCTGCGCGTCGGCCTTCGAGAACTGCTCGATCTGCCGCCGCCGCCGCTGCGGGTCGTCGGGCAGCTGCAGCGCGCGCCCGTCGCGGTACGGCACGAAGTAGCCATGCTGCGGGTAGACCTTGTAGCCGTGCCGTTCGAGCTCGAGCTCGCGCACGATGGTCGGCGGCATGAGGCTCACGACGTACGAGAGCGCCGTGACCTTGAAGTCGGGACCCCACGGCTGCTCGGTCGTCGCCGCCCCGCCCACCTGCGAACGGCGTTCGAGCACGGTGACCCGCGCGCCGCGCCGGGCGAGCAGCCCGGCCGCGACCAAGCCGTTGTGACCGCCACCGACGACGACGACGTCGAACGGGTCACTCATCGCGCCACCGCCTCGAGCACGGGCCGCCACGAGACGAGGTCGGGCGGATCCGCGTCGGGGTCCTTCGCCCGCTCGTCGGCGCGCCGCAGATCGAGGATGGCGCCGAGGTCGGGATCGCGGGCCAGCGCGGCGACGCCGCCCGCGTCGAGCGCGTCGCCCTGCTGCTCGAGGGTCTCGATGCTGCGCGGGCTCAACCTCGCGCGGTACGACGGATCGGCCGCGACGAGGTAGCGCTTGGCCTCGACGTGCGCGCCGACGAGGTGCGCGACCCGCGCGCCGAGCAGCGGCTCGACGAGGATGGCGCCGCGGCGCGCGTGGTCGCGGTGATCGCGGGGGAACGCGATATCGGCGATGTCGTGCACGAGGCCGGCGACGGCGAGCTCGATGTCGTGGGGGTGCTCGGCGCGGAGCAGCGCGCCGCACTGCAATGCGTGCGTGAGGCCGTCGACGCCGGGTTCGTCGTACACGCCGGAACCGTGGGACAGCAGCGAGAGCAATTCGTCGACGGACGCGAGCGGGGTCACGTCCCCATTGTCGCGAGAACGGCGTCGAGGATGTCGACCGCGGTGTCGATCTCGGCGCGGCTCACGACGAGCGGCGGCGAGAGCCGCACGGTCGTCTCGCCGGCAGTGAGCACGATCAACCCCCGCTGGAAGGCGCTCTGCTCGACGTGCACCGCGGCGTCGTGGTCGGCGAGCTCGACCCCGAGCATCAGGCCGCGGCCCCGCACGTCGCGGATCACGTGGTGCGACACCGCCAGCTCCTCGAGGCGCGCGCGCAGGTACGCGCCCGACTCGGCCGCGGCCGCCATGAGGCCGTGCTGGACGAGGTCGAGCGTCGCGAGCGCCGCGGCGCACGCGACCGGGTTGCCGCCGAACGTCGAGCCGTGCATCCCCGGCTCCCACCGCATGAGGTCGGCGCGGGCGATCACCGCCGACAGCGGCAGGCCGGACGCGAGGCCCTTGCCCGCGAGCAGCACGTCGGGCTCGACGCCCTCGTGTTCGGTGGCCCACATACGGCCCGTCCGCCCGACTCCGCTCTGCACCTCGTCGACGACGAGCACGATGCCGTGCGCGTCGCAGAGCGCGCGCAGCTCGGCGAGCCATCCGCTCGGTGGCACGACGTAGCCGCCTTCGCCCTGGATGGGTTCGACGAAGATCGCCGCGACGTCGTCCGGCCGGCTCAGCCCCGCGAACACGGTGCGCTCGACGCCGCCGGGCTCGCCGTACGGCGCGTGGAACACGCCGGGGAGCAGCGGGCCGAATCCGGCGCGGTAGCGAGCCTTGCTCGCGGTCAGCGACAGGCTGCCGAGGGTGCGCCCGTGGAACGCGCCGCGGAATGCGATCAGGTTCGGTCGGCCGGTGGCGTGGCGCGCCAGCTTGATCGCGGCTTCGACGGCCTCGGTGCCGGAGTTCCCGAGGAACACGCGGGCCGCGCCGCGCACCGGGGCGACCGCCGCGAGCCGTTCGCAGAGCTCGGTGTACGACGGGACGTACCAGTCGCTCGAGCAGTAGTGGATGAGGCTGCGCGACTGCTCTTCGATCGCGGCGACGACGGCCGGATGGCAGTGCCCGGTTGCGGTGACGGCGATCCCCGCGTTGAAGTCGAGGAATCGGTTGCCGTCGACGTCCTCGATGACGCACCCCGACGCGCGCTGTGGGACCAGCGGGTGCACGCGCGCGAGCGACGTGCTCGTGACCGCGCGGTCGCGGGCGATGGCGGCCCGAGCGCGCGGCCCGGGGAGCTCGGTGCGCAGCAGCGGTGCCGGGCCGAGGGCCGGCCCGGGGCCGGACGGTAGCGGTGTGGTGCTCATGGTCGCGCCTCGATCACGTCGTGGACTTCATCGGCCAGAAGGGGGTCGTCGTGGCGGGAGGATGCAGGCGGGCGCGGACGTGCAGCAGCCAGGGAACTCGCGAGGCGACGGCCCGGGCGAGCGCCTGCGCGTACTCGGAGCCCACGCCGTCGATGCTCGCGCTCGCGATGCCGAACGCGCGGGCGATCGCCGCGTAGTCGACGGGCGGCAGGTCGTTGGCCGCCGTGGTCGTGTATCCGTAGCGGAGCATGCCGTATCCGCAATCGTCGACGACTACGAGTGTGCACGGCGTTCCGAGCTCCGCGAGGGCCGACAGCTCGCCGAGGGCGAACAGCGCGCCGCCGTCGCCGGCGACCGCCACCGTCGGCCGAACCGTCGATGCGCCGATCGCCGCGGGGAACGCGAACCCGAGCGTCCCCCAGCCCATCGGGTAGTGCAGCCCGCGTCGCGTCTCGACGCGGAAGTGTCCGGCGAGCCAGTAGCCGGCGATGCACATGTCGGCGAACACCGCGACGTCGGGTGGCAACGCGGCCTCGGTGCTCTCCAGGAACGTGACCGCGTCGCGCGTCGCGGGATCGGCGGCGAGACGCGCGCGGATCGCAGTGCCGAGCGCGCCGAGATCTCCTGCCCAGGTTTCGCGCGGTTCGAGCTCGTTCGCGGTGAGCTCGAGGACGCGCGCGTCCGATTCGACGACCGCGGTCATGGGGTAGTTCTTCGCGGCGTCGGCGCCGTCGATATTGACCGCGACGCGGCGCTCGGGGAGCGGCAGGCGCCACTGCATCGTGTTCATCTGGTCGAGGTCGGAGCCGGCCACGATGGCGAGATCGGCCCGCTCGATCAGCGCGGTGACCTCGGGCTCGTGCGGCGGGGCGGGCACGAGCAGGGGATGGTCGGGCGCGAGCAGTCCCCGCGCTTGATAGGTCGTGACGACGGGCGCGCCGATCCGGCGGGCGAACGCGTCGATCGCGTCGCCCGCGTCGCGCGTGCCGCCCCCGGCCCACACGAGCGGGCGCCGCGACGCGGCGAGCGCGTCGACGAGCGGTGCGACGCTCGCGGTGCGCGGGATCAATTCGGGCGGCGTGCGTTCGGGCGGGGCGTCGTTCGTGAGGATGTCGCTCGGTATGCCGACGTAGACGGGGCGGGTCGGAGGTGTGATCGCGTCCCGCAGCGCGCTGCGCAGGGATCCGGGCGTCGTCTTGGTGATCGGCGCGAACAGCGCGGCTTGATCCGTGCACTCGTGGAGCACGCCGCGGTAGACGCCGGTCTTGCGCAGCCGCGTGGGGATGTCGGTCGCCACGATGACGACGGGGGAGCGCGACGCCCACGCTTCGCCAACAGCGCCGACGGTGTTCGCGGCGCCCGGAC
>DATMUX010000433.1:0-4286 GCA_035563695.1 Acidimicrobiia bacterium | reverse complement strand
TGTCGCGCGTCACCACGGCGCCGAACCGTCCGATGAACATGGCGGCGAGCGATTGCTCGACTGGCGAGAGCGAGACCCACGCGTCGCGGTGGTGCAGCAGGCCGTCCTCGTCGAGCTGGGGCCGGACCGCGTGCTGTTCGGCCCGGGCGATCAGCGCCCGGCGGCGCGCGTCGACCTCCCACGCGGGGGCCTGGGCCACGACCCAGTCCTCGAGACAGTCGGCGGGGATCGGCGGGTCGGCCTCACCGTCGCTGACGAGCAGGAGCCGGGGGATGCGCCGCTCACGGAGCTCCGCCAGCCGGGGCGCCTCGGCCGGCCACATGACCACCTCGACGTTCACGAGGGCAAGGCTAGGGGCGCATTGTTACGCGACTGTTACCCCGCGATGACGGCCGCAAGGGTTTCGGCCGCCGCGACCACCGCCCGCGCCAGGCGGCGCCCGGGTTGCGCGCCCAGCCGTTCGATCGGCCCACTGACGCTGATCGCGGCGATCACCGCGCCGTCGTGACCGCGGACCGGCGCGCTGACGCTCGCCACGCCGGGCTCGCGCTCGCCCACACTCTGCGCCCAACCGCGCCGGCGCACCGCCGCGAGCTGGGCCCCGTCCACCGGGAAGCGTTCGGCGTCGGCCGCCCAGGCCAGCAGCACCGTGCCGCCCGATCCCCGCTCGAGGGGCATCACCGCACCGAGCGGAACCGTGTCGCGCAGCCCGCTCGGGCGCTCGTGCACCGCCACGCACACGCGCCGGTCGCCGTCGCGGGCGTAGAGCTGCGCACTCTCGCCCGTCGCCGCCGCCAGATCCTCGAGGACGGGCCGGGCCGCGGCCGCCAGACCCGGGCCGGCGCGGGCGCCCCACACCGCGATCCGCCCGCCGAGCACGAAGCGGCCGCCGGCGTCGCGCGCGAGCACCCCGTGCTGCTCGAGCGCGGTGGCGAGCCGGTGTGCGGTCGGGCGCGGGAGGCCGGTCGCCTCGACGAGCTCCGCGAGCGTGCACGCGCCCGCGCGCGCGACCGCGTCGATCAACGCGACGGCGCGGTCGAGCACCTGAGTCCCGCTTGCTACACTGTTCATACAGCGATATTAGCGTCTCATATTGTGAGACGACGACCGTACACCCACGTGCTCGGGAGCCCACATGGCGCAGACGCTCTCCGAGAAGATCTGGGAACGCCACGTCGTGCACCGCGCCGACGGCGAGCCCGATCTCCTCTACATCGACCTGCACCTCGTCCACGAGGTGACCTCGCCCCAGGCCTTCGACGGTTTGCGCATGGCGGGCCGGCGCGTGCGCCGTCCGGAGCTCACCGTCGCCACGATGGACCACAACGTCCCGACCGCGGGCCTCGACCGCCCGCTCGAAGATCCGATCTCGGCCAAGCAGATGGAAGTGCTGGCGCGCAATTGTGAGGAGTTCGGCATCCGTCTCTACGCGATGCGCGATCCCGGGCAGGGCATCGTGCACGTCATCGGCCCGGAACAGGGTCTCACGCAGCCGGGCACCACGATCGTGTGCGGCGACAGCCACACGTCGACGCACGGCGCGTTCGGCGCACTGGCCTTCGGCATCGGCACGAGCGAGGTCGAACACGTGCTCGCCACCCAGACGCTGCCGCAGATGAAGCCGGGCACGATGGCGATCACGGTCGACGGCGAGCTGCCCGCGGGCGTGACCGCCAAGGACGTCGTGCTGGCGATCATCGCCCGCATCGGTACGGGCGGCGGGATCGGATCGGTCCTCGAGTACCGCGGCTCTTGCATCCGCGCGCTGTCGATGGAGGGCCGGATGACGGTGTGCAACATGTCGATCGAGGCCGGCGCGCGCGCCGGTCTGGTCGCCCCGGACGACACGACGTTCGCGTACCTCGAGGGACGCACGTTCGCACCGTCGGGCAAGGAATGGGAGCGCGCACTCGACGACTGGCGCACCCTCGTGACCGACGCCGGCGCCACGTTCGACGACGAGGTCGTGCTCGACGCCGCGGCGCTCACGCCGCACGTGTCGTGGGGAACGAACCCCGCACAGACGATCCCCATCGGCGACCGCGTTCCTGATCCCGACGCGTTCGCCGACGAGCCGGCGCGTGAGTCGGCCCGGCGCGCGCTCGCCTATATGGGTCTGAAGGCCGGTACCCCGATGCGCGACATTCCCGTCGACACCGTGTTCATCGGGTCGTGCACGAACTCCCGCATCGAAGACCTGCGCGCCGCGGCGGCGGTCGCGCAGGGACGCCGCGTGAAGCCGGGGATCCGCACGCTCGTCGTGCCGGGCTCCGCGGCCGTGAAGGCCCAGGCCGAGGCCGAGGGTCTCGACCGCGTGTTCCGCGACGCCGGGTTCGACTGGCGCGAACCGGGCTGCTCGATGTGCCTCGCGATGAATCCCGACAAGCTCTCGCCGGGCGAGCGCTGCGCGTCGACGTCGAACCGCAACTTCGAAGGCCGCCAGGGCAAGGGCGGCCGCACGCATCTCGTCTCGCCCGCGGTCGCGGCTGCCACCGCGATCGCCGGCCACTTCGCCACCCCCGCGGACCTGGAGCACTGATGGACGCCGTGAACGTGATCACCGGCCGGGGCGTGCCGCTCGTGCGCTCCGACGTCGACACCGATCAGATCATCCCGAGCGACTGGCTGAAACGTGTCGAGCGCACGGGCTTCGGCGCCGGCCTGTTCTCCGAGTGGCGCGAGAACTCCGACTTCGTGCTCAACCAGGAACGGTACGACGGCGCGTCGATCCTCGTCGCCGGCTCCAACTTCGGTACGGGCTCGTCACGCGAGCACGCGGTCTGGGCGTTGATGGACTACGGCTTCCGGGCCGTGCTGTCGCCGCGCTTCGCCGACATCTTCCGCAACAACGCGGGGAAGATGGGCCTCGTCGTCGCGACGGTCCCGGACGACGCGGTGCACCGGCTGTGGGAGGCCATCGAGGAGGACCCGCAACTCGAGATCGTCGTCGACGTGGAGCACAAGCGCGTCGCCGCGCCCGCGATCGGCCTCGACGTCGCGTTCGAGCTCGACGACTTCACACAGCACCGGCTGCTGCACGGCCTCGACGACATCGGCCTCACGCTGCGCCACGCGGATGCGATCTCGACCTACGAGGCCCGGCGCGCGGCGTTCCTCCCCCGCGTCGGCTGACGGTTCAGGCCGCGGGGTCGTACGCGTCGGCCAGCTGGTGCGCGGCCCAGACGTCGAAGAGATCTCCGGCGAGCTGTGCCGTCTGCCCGTGCGCCGCCAGGTAGTCGAAGAAGTCGATCACGTTCATTGCGGGCCTTTCCCGTCGCCGGTCTGTGACGCCGGCCTGTCCCCTGCAACAACCGCGAGCTCCCGCCACTTCCAGAAACAGTCGACGTTCACGAATCCGCAACCATTCAGCCAGGTCAGGTGGTCTTCGAGGCCGACGAGCCGGTTGGACGGATCGTCCTGCTCGGGTGTGCGGCCCATCGCCGCCAGGAAGTCCTGGTGGAGCTCCTCGGTCGGCGACGCGACGTGCTCGGCGTTGACGAACCGCCCGCCCGGGCGCAGCCGATCGAACACCTCGGCGTAGAGGGCGCGCTGGCGAACCGGCGCGAGGTGGTGGATCGCGAAGCTCGACACGACGAGATCGAACTCGCCGAGGTCCGCCGGGAGCGGATCGTCGAGGTCGTGCCGCTCGATCGCGACCCGCGCGTCACCGGCGAAGCGCTCGCGGGCGCGGCGCACCATCTCCTCGCCGAAGTCGACGCCGACGCCTTCGGCCACCGGGCGGGCCGAGAGCACCAGCGCGAGCGTGCTGCCGTCGCCGGTGCCGATGTCGAGCACCCGCGTCACGGCCGGGGGCAGCAGCTCGCACAGCACTTCGAGCGCGTCGGCGCGATGCGGGATCGACTCCCGCTCGCGCAAGTACGCGACAGCGTGATCCTCATTCCTCCACAAATTCACGTTGACGGGCCGGGCGTCGCTCTGTGACTCAGTCATGGCGAGCGAGGTGAAGCGGAGGGCGATGTCCGTTCGAGCCGTCTCGGCCGCCGCTCGCACCATCCCTCGCCCTCCACCGGCTCACGGGCCGACCTCGACTTCCCGCACGGGCTCGCCGCGGTCGCGCAGACGGACGAGCTTGTTCACCGCGTTCAGGTACGCACGCGCCGAGGCTTCGACGACGTCGGTCGCGACGCCCCGGCCCGTCACCTTCCGCCCCTCCGCCTCGACGGTCACCGCGACGGAGCCGAGCGCGTCGGACCCACCCGTCACCGACGAGACCTGGAAGTTGCCGAGCTTGCCTGCGACGCCCGTTGCCTGGCTGATCGCGGCGA
>DATMUX010000432.1:0-6072 GCA_035563695.1 Acidimicrobiia bacterium | reverse complement strand
GACCACCGGTATCACGATGCGCGCCGTCGTCGACGACCGTTCGCTCGCCGCGCTCACGGGTGCGCGTCCGGAACGATCGTCGATGCTCGCGTGGGCGTTGAGCTGCTCGCTCGCCGCGACCGCCGGCATCTTGATCGCGCCGGACGCCACGCTCAACAAGGCCGCGCTGACGCTGCTCGTCATCGACGCGTTCGCCGCCGCGATCATCGGGCGCCTGCGCAGCCTGCCACTGACGTTCGCCGGGGCGATCCTGATCGGCATGGTGAAGAGCTACTCGGCGACATTCCTGGTGCTCGGCGGCCGATGGTTCGGCCTCCAGAGCGCGCTCCCGGCCGTGGTCCTGCTGGTCGCCCTGTTCTTCGTGCCGTACGACCGCATCGAAGCGAGACGGTCGACGATGAGTCACCGCCTCTTCCGCGTCCCTCGCCTCCGGGAGGCCGCGCTCGGGTTCCTCCTGATCGCGCTCACGATGATCGCCGCGTCCTATGTGCTCGGCGATGTCGAAGGCCTGAACCGGCTCACGGCCGTCATGACCACGGCGGTCCTGCTGCTGTCGTTCGTGCCGCTGACCGGATGGTCCGGCCAGGTGTCACTCGGTCAGGCGGTGTTCGTCGGCGTCGGCTTCTGGGCCTTCGGCACGCACTTCGCGCACACCGGCAACGTCGCCGGGTTCGGGCGCGCCGCGCTCGTCGCGGCCGTCGCGGGTGCTCTCGTGGCGCTCCCCGCGCTGCGTCTCCGCGGCCTCTACCTCGCACTCGGGACATTCGCGATCGCGAGCGCCGCCGGCCAGATCTTCTACACGCAATCCGGCGTGCTCCAGAACGAGATCGAATACACCCGCCCGAAGTTGCTCGGCTTCGACCTCGCCGACCAGCGCACGTTTCTCGTGTTCTGTTGCGTCATGTTCGGAGTCGTCGGGCTCGCGCTCGTGGCCGTCCGGCGAAGCCGCTACGGCCGCCGCTTGATCGCCGTCCGCGACAGTCCCGCAGCGGCCGCGACCTTGGGCGTCAATCTGACTGTCGCCAAGCTCGCCGTGTTCGCGCTCTCCGCCGCGGTCGCCGGGATTGCCGGGGCGCTCATCGCCATGGATCAACTCGTGGCGAGCAGCCAGAACCCGATACTCAATCCGGTCACCGGCTTGTCGATGCTGCTCTTCGTCGTCATCGGCGGCGTCGCGTTCACGAGCGGTGCGTTCGCCGGTGGTGTATTCAGCGAGCTCATCGACTTCGTCAAGATGCACCTCACCGCGAGCCCGTTCGCGGGGGTGTTCAAGACGTTCGACGACGTCGCGCCGGCCGTCGCGGCCGTGAGCGTCCTCACGAACCCCGACGGCATCGCGGGGAGCTGCAGCAAGGCATTCGGACGGCTGCTGCCGTGGCGGCGCGGCGAACCGGTCGAGCACGACCCGAACGCGATCGGCGACGTCGGCGGGGCCGGCGTTACTCGAGGCTTCACCCGCGACGACGTCGAGAGCATGGACCGCCGCCTCGGCGTGCCGGTGCCGCTGCGCATCGGCATCGACGGTGACCGGCCCGGATCACTCGTGGCGGCCGCGCTCGACGGAGAAGTGTGACGTAATGGCGCTGCTCGAGGTGCACGACGTCTCGGTCCGGTTCGGGGGGCTCGCCGCGCTGAGCGAGGTCGAGCTCGCCGTCGAGTCCGGCGTGGTGACCGGGCTCATCGGGCCCAACGGCGCCGGCAAGACGACGCTCTTCAACGTCATCACCGGCCTGCAGCGCACGAACACGGGCTCGGTGCGGTTCGCGGGCACCGACATCACGACCATGAAGCCGCACCGCCGCGCGAGCCTCGGCATCGCTCGTACGTTTCAACGCCTCGAGGTCTTCGGATCGCTCTCGGTGCGCGAGAACGTGTTGGTCGCCGCGGAGATGCGGCGTCACCGCGACGCCGACCGGCGGCCGGCCCAGGAGATCGCCGACGCCCTCCTGGAACGCGTCGAGCTCGACCAGGTAGCGGACGCGCGAGTCGACACGCTGCCTACGGGCACCGGCCGGATCGTCGAGCTCGCGCGTGCGCTCGCAACCGCACCTCGCCTCCTGCTGCTCGACGAGCCGTCGTCAGGGTTGAACCAGCACGAGACCGAAGCCCTCAGCCGGCTGCTCGTCGACCTCGTGAACGACGATCTCGCGGTACTCCTCGTGGAGCACGACATGCCGTTCGTCATGTCCACCTGTTCGTACATCCACGTCTTGGACTTCGGAACCGTCATCGCCAGCGGCCCGCCCGCGACGGTGCAGGCCGATCCTTCGGTCATCGCCGCCTATCTCGGCGACGACCAGCCGGCCCGGGTGACGAGCCCACCCACCGCTCCGCACACGCGTCTCGGCCCGGCGGATTCACCCGCGCTCGTTCTGCGCGACGTGCACGCGGGTTACGGCAACATCGAGGTGCTGCACGGCATCGACCTGGCCGTCGGGACGGGAGAAGTGCTTGCGCTGCTCGGCGCGAACGGCGCCGGCAAGTCGACGCTCTTGAAGGTTCTGAGCGGTCAGATCACACCGCGCGCCGGCGAGTACGAGTTGTTCGGAACCGCGGTGAACGGAGCCGGTCCCGACGCGCTGGCGCGCGCCGGACTCTGCACGATCCCCGAGGGTCGCGGCATCTTCCGCAACCTCACCGTCCTCGAGAACCTGCGCATGCTCACGCACACCGGCGGCGATTTCGGTGCGGTCGTCGAGCGGGCGTTCGCGCAGTTCCCGCGTCTGGCCGAACGCCCGAGACAGACGGCCGGAACCCTCTCGGGCGGCGAGCAACAGATGCTCGCCCTCGCCCGGGCCCTGGCCACCGACCCGCACGTGCTCCTCCTCGACGAGCTCTCCATGGGCCTCGCCCCCCTCGTCGTCGAGGAGCTCTACGAGATCGTCGCCGCCATCGCCCGGGGCGGGGTGACGACGGTGATCGTCGAGCAGTTCGCGCACGGCATCCTGCACGTGGCCGATCGAGCTGCGATCATGTTGCACGGCCGCATCGAGGAGATCGGCACACCGTCCGACGTTGCCGCCGAGCTCGCCTCCGTCTATCTCGGCGATCGCTGATCATGGAACCGGGACAATGTCACAGCGATTCGAGGATCGTATGACCACCACCAGCACGACATCGACCGCCGCACCGCGCGACGTGCCGACGGCACCCTCACCGGATTTCGCAGCCGAGCTCTCCCGGCTCAAGATCAAGGGCCGCGACACCGAGCCCGAGCGCGCGCTCGTGTTCGTCGGGATCGTCCTGTTCGTCATCGGCGTCGTGCTCATCGTCTTCGCATTGCAATCCGCGCACACGACGGCCGATCCGCTCGTACAGAACGAGCGAATCATCCTCGCCATCTTCGGCGCGCTGATCGGCCTGTCCGGTGTCGTCGTCTGGGCGCGGTATTCGCTCACGCGGTACTTCCGGTACTGGCTGCTCCGAGTGATCTTCGAGGAGCGGCTCCAACAGGACCGCACGATCGAGGTGCTCGAACGGATCGAACGGAAGCTCGACCGTCCGCAGGCGTGATCGTCGCCGCGGTATTGCTCTCGGGGGTTGACGGGGAACGGGTCCGCCGTTGGATGACCGCTCCCCGTCAAGCCACTCGAACGAGCACCGACCGGCGATCGGGACACGTGAAGGAAGACCGTCCGTCACGCGCTCGGTGCCACACAGGGGAACGCCCGCGCCGTCGATCCGGGTACTCCCGTTCTCCGGGACGAGTGACGAATGTCACACTTCGAGCCGTCCCCTGACGGCGGGGTTCGGCGTTGACGGTCGTGTAGGAGGACACGACCGTGACGACATCGAGTAACCCGCTACAGATCGTAACCATGACGCCGAGCACCGCCGACGTCCGCATGAGCTGCGGAGGCAAGGCCTTCAGCATCGGAATGGTCAGATGCTCGAACGGACGATGGTCCTGGCAGCATCGCGACGGCGAGCAGAGCTCGGCCGTCGCCGGCAACCGTTCGGACGCCGCGAACGCGCTCGCGAGCTATCACCGTGCGTTCAAGCCCGAGATTCGGCCCGGCGTACCGGTTCGGCGCATCCTGTTCGCCTGACACCGGCCGGGGTGCCATACCTACGAGCCTCTCAGACACTCCCCCTCGTCGATCGGTCCGTACCAATGCGATACGCATCATGAAACTCTCCGACCTCTGCTCATCGAGTCCCGGTCAGATCGAGAACGCCAACGAGCTGCGCCTCGACGCGTTCGACCGCGCCGGTATCCCGGTCATGGTCGACGGTCGTGCGGTGCTCGGCTTTCTCTTCAACCGTACGCTCGGCGCCCCCACCGCGCGCGAGTTCCGGCGCAGCTGGGTCGTGAGCGTCGCCGGTCTCCTCGACGACATCGAGTGCCGTGTCAGCCGCACCCGACTCGACATCGTGCACGATCGACTCGACGCGCTCCACCGCACGTCGTTCGCCGAATCGGCCTGAAGCCGCACCCCGTCCCGGGCCGCCGGCCCGGCGACGCTAGGAGTGATGCCAGGTGACGGTGAACGACGAGCCGTTGGTTCCCAGCGCCGACGGCTGAGCCTTGATGATGCCGCTGTTGGTGACCATCACCATGGCGCTGTTGGTGAACTTGCTGATCGCGCCGGCCTGGCCGTTGCCGGTGGTCACCGCCGTGGAGAAGTTCACGGTGCCGAAGTTCGCCAAGGGCAGCACGCTGCACGTGATGTAACAACTCGAGGGTGCCTCGGCGACCCACTCGGCCGAGCTGTCCTGCGCGGTCGTGGAAGGCTGTGTCGTCGAATAGATCCACTTCCGCGTATTGTC
This sequence comes from Acidimicrobiia bacterium, assembly GCA_035563695.1. Lineage (GTDB taxonomy): Bacteria > Actinomycetota > Acidimicrobiia > IMCC26256 > PALSA-610 > DATMUX01. Next base: position 1,302 of record DATMUX010000432.1, on the reverse strand, counting down.
GTGCAGCGTCAGCGTAAACGTCGTGGCCGATGTCGACACCTCGGCCGACATGCTGTCGCCCGGCACCACCGGGTTGCTCGTCTGCGACAGCGTCACCGAATAGGCCGGATACATCTCGTACCAGGCGTAGTACACGGCCCGGCGCCCGGAACAGTCGGAATCGGTTCCGATCTGCTCGACCGAGTTCGAGGTGTAGCCGTCGAGTCCGACCCAGAACGAGGCGTAGCGGTGACCCGACGTCGAGCAGGTCACCTTCGGCTGGGTCCATGACGCCTGCACGTCACTGAACGTTGCGTTGTAGGCCGCGTAGCCCGACCAGTTCGTCGAATCGGTCGTCGCGCGCTTCACCGAGCGGGCATGCAGCGGCATGCGCACGAGCATCGACGGGCTCGCCGCCGCGCCCGACACCGGAGCGACCCACCCGATGAGACCACACGCCAACACCAACGCGACTCGCCGCATCACGACCCCTTGTGCACGTCCGAACGACAGCGCGACAACATAGATGAAGACCACGCCGGGACTTACGTCGACACGCCGCGCTCTCGATCGAGTCAACAACCCGTCAAGACCCGGCAGACACCGCGACCAGCGACCCGAGCCGAGTGCACGCATCCGCCGAAGCGCGCGGTCTACGGGGATGACCGGTGGCTCTCGACCCCCAGACTGCTCCGGGCCGCGGCCTCGAAGAGCCGAAACGGCAGCAGTCGCTTGGCCAGCAGACCGATGCGCTCGTCGGCCTTTCCCACCGAGATGCGTCGTGGTGGCCGGCGCGAGGTCAGGACCTTCTCGACCGCGGCGGCGACGGTCGTCGGCGGTGGCCCATTGGCCTCGTCGCGCTCCATCAACGCGATCGCCTTGTCCAGTGCGTCGCCATACGCGTTGTTGTCGGGCGTCTTCGCCGTGCGCCGGTTCGCAGTGAAGTCGGTAGAAATGTTGCCGGGCTCGACGAGTGTCACGTCGACGCCGAACGGTGCGACCTCGTATGCCAATGCCTCCGCCAGCCCTTCGAGCGCGAACTTGCTCGCGCTGTAGTACCCCTGGAACGGCAGCGCGACGATGCCGCCGATCGAGCTCACGAGCACGAGCCGGCCCCGACGTTGCGCGCGCATCGTCGGCAACACGCGTTGCACGGCGCGTACCGCACCCCAGAAGTTGGTCTCGATCTGCGCCTTGGCCTCGTCGATCGGGGTGCATTCGACTGATCCGGCCAGGCCCCAGCCGGCAGCCGCGATCAAGGCGTCGATCCGGCCCTGCCGGGCAACGACCTGCGTGACTCCCTCCTCGACGGAACGATCGTCG
>DATMUX010000431.1:0-2675 GCA_035563695.1 Acidimicrobiia bacterium | reverse complement strand
GTCATGCGGCCACCGTACGAGACCGCGGCCCCGCGGCTGAAGTGGCACTCGGCCCGCGTGGGGATGCCGTTCGGCGAGTTGGGGCCACGTGGACCGCCGACTCGGGGCCTATTGGTCCTCCCGGCCGACTCCCCCCGGCGATAGTTTGGCATCCGGCGCGGAACCCGTGTGCGCGGGGCTGGAAAGGATCGGTTGGCGAAAAGATGCCTCCCTACCTGGAACTCGACCACGACCTCAGCCCGGAGATGGCGCAGCTCAAGGAACAGGTGCACCGCTTCGCGGCCGAAGTCTGCCGTCCCGCCAGCATCGAGCTCGACAAGCTCGACCCCGAGGCGGTGATCGCGCGCGACTCGCTCCTCTGGGACGTCTTCAAGAAGGGGTACGAGCAGGGATTCCACACGCGCGGCCTGCCGCCGGCACTCGGCGGAGTCGAGGTCGGCGCGATCGGCAACCACATCATCGCTGAAGAGATGGGCTGGGGCAGCGCCGACTTCGCCATCGCACTTGGCGTCACGTCGTTCCCGTTCCAGTTCGCCGCCGGCCAGATCAACGAGAAGCCGCGCCTGCTCGAGGAAGTCGTCAAGCCGTTTGCCGAGGACCGCGTGGGCAAGTATGTCGGCTGCTGGGCGATCACTGAGCCGATGCACGGCTCCGACACGCTGATGATGGGCACGGAGTTCTACCGCGACCCGAACGTCTGGTGGGGCGTCACCGCGACGCTCGACGGCGACGAGTGGGTGCTCAACGGCCAGAAGTCTGCGTGGGTGTCGAACGGGACGATTGCCACGCACGCGCTGACGTTCCTGGGCATCAACCGCGACAAGGGGATGGGCGGCGGCGGCGTTGCGCTGGTGCCGCTCGACCTGCCGGGCGTGACGAAGGGCAAGCCGCTGAACAAGCTCGGCCAACGCGCCCTCAACCAGGGCGAGATCTTCTTCGACAACGCTCGAATACCGGCCGACTACATGCTCGCGACGCCCGAGGTCTACCCGATCGTCATCGACATGACGCTGGCGACAGCGAACGCGTTCATGGGTGCGACGTTCACCGGTCTGGCGCGCGCCGCGTTCGAAGAGGCGCTCAAGTACACGAAGGCACGTATCCAGGGCGGCAGGCCGATCTCCGAGCACCAGCTCGTCCAGAAGAAGCTGTTCGACATGTACAGCAAGGTCGAGACGTCGCGGCAGCTCTCGCGCGCGGCGATGAAGTACAACGCGAAGGCCTTCCCGCCTGCAACGTTCCTTTCGATCACGTCGAAGGTGTACTGCACGCAGGCGGCGGTCGAGGTCGCTAGCGATGCGATCCAGCTGCACGGTGGGTACGGCCTCGCCAAGGAATTCATCGTCGAGAAACTATTCCGCGATGCTCGCGCGGCGCTCATCGAGGACGGCTCAAACGACGTGTTATCGCTGGCGGCGGCGCGCCAGATCATCGACCGGCTGTAGACGCCAGGGTGCCGGTCATGTCGCCGCCCCGTGGGGGGAGCGGAAAGGACGAAGCCTAGTGCTTCGTCCTTTTCTGTTTGTGCGCCTCTGGTGAGCGTGCGCATCAGCCCGATCGAGTTGGCGATGGCGTCCCGTAGGGCGCATCGAATCGCGAATAGTCGCACTGCTTCGCAAGACGCTGATCGGCGATGCCGCGCTGAACGAAGTCCACGATGATCCGAGACGCCTCGGCCACCGATAGGCCATCGATGGTGTCGCAGGGGTTTCCACCCACGGCGTGGATCACGCCGTGGGTGGTCAGATACTTGCCGACTGGAAACTCCGCCACGTCACCCGAGACACCGGGCGTGTGACGCGCGAGAATCAGCACGTTGTCCCCGGGCAACAGCAACCGATCGCTCGGTGCGACCACGACCATGCCGCCGTTGTACGGCAGCGGGCTGGCCATTTGGCGAAGCGTGAGGCCGCCAGCCACGTCGCCCTTGATCGTTGTGTCGACAGCTATCACCGTTTCCGCGACGGGCGAGTCGACCCTTCCCGGAGGGCTCGGGGTTCCGAGATCGCCCCGGAATGTTGTTGAGGTGACGTGTCCGACGACGATGAAGTCTGCCGTCGTGACGGCCTCGCGCAGAGACCCCGCATAGGCCCCGTCGTATGTGCCCGCAATCACCTGCGGCAGTGCCCCGATGTCGCAACCTTCGGCGAAATACTTATTCCTCCATGCGGCTTCCGTCTCTATTCCTGCCGTGATCACGGGTCCGGGGCCCTCGGGTGACCACGTCGGTGGTGTCGGTCGATAGTCCTTCGGAGTGGGTGTCCACGTCGGTCCCGGCGTGCAGATTGTCGCGAGGTCGCCGAACGCAGTCGGTGCGATGTGCGTTCGGCTCGCGCCCCACGCCAGCGCCGCGACGAGCGAGAGGGCGGCGACGATCGCGAGCACGCCGAACGACGCACCCACGGTGTTCCATTTCATGCCACGGAGCCCGAGGAGCGGGGCGAACACCCACACCGGGCGTCGTGCCCGCTCCTCGGGGTCGGGCTGCCAGGCCGCTGCCTCATGGCGGCTTGGGACGCCGAGCTTGCCGAGGATCTCGGCGACGTGAAAGCGCGCCGTTGCGAGCGTGACGCCGAGCGCCTCGGAGATCTCCTCGTTCGTGCGATTCTCGCGCAGCAGCGCGAGCACTTCCCACTCGCGCGGCGTGAGGACGTCGGGGTGCTTCGGACGGCCTC
>DATMUX010000430.1:0-3194 GCA_035563695.1 Acidimicrobiia bacterium | reverse complement strand
TGACCGTCGCGGTATCGATCTCCGCGGGCGTCGCGGCGATCATCTCGATCCCGCAATTCCAGGCCGGGCACGACTACCGCGTCGTGATCTGCCTGGCCATGCTCGCGTTCATCACGATCATGAACCTGCGCGGCGTGAAGGAGTCGGGACGCGTCTTCGCGTTTCCCACCTACGCGTACATCATCATGGCCGCGGGACTCGTGTTCCTCGGCTTGATGAAGGCGTACTTCGGTTGGTTCGGTGGAGTTCACCCCGTGCCGTTCGACCCGAACAAGGCGATCCCCACCGTCGCGCTCGCGGGGGGGACGCTCGGGCTCACGCAGCTCCTGCGCGGCTTCTCGTCGGGCGCGGTCGCGCTGACCGGCGTCGAAGCGATCTCGAACGGCGTCCCCGCGTTCCGCCGCCCCGAGTCGCACAACGCCGCGATCACGCTCGTCTGCATGGCGACGATCCTCGGCTCGCTGTTCCTCGGCGTCTCGATCCTGGCGCACCACCTGCACCCGTATCCGAGCGAACAGGTCACGGTCATGGCGCAGATGGGGCTGCAGGTGTACGGCAATAACGCCGTGTTCTGGGTATTCCAGCTCGTGACGGCCGGCATCCTCACGCTCGCGGCGAACACCGCGTACGCCGACTTCCCGCGCCTGTCGTCGATCATCGCCCGCGACGGGTACCTGCCCCGCCAGCTCGCCAATCGAGGCGACCGGCTCGTGTTCTCGAACGGTGTGCTGATCCTGGCGGTGTTCGCGGGCACGCTGATCGTGGTGTTCGGCGGCCGGACGAACGCCCTGATTCCGCTCTATGCCGTGGGTGTGTTCGTGGCGTTCACCCTGTCGCAGGCCGGGATGGTGCGCCATCACCAGAAGGAGCGCGAGCCCGGATGGAAGCGCAACTCCGTCGTCAACGGCGTGGGCGCGTTCGCGACGGCGGTCGTCGCGCTGATCATCGCCCGCACGAAGTTCTCGAGCGGCGCGTGGATCGTCCTGATCGTGATCCCCGTGATCGTCATGCTGTTCAAGGCGATCAAGACCCACTACGACAACGTGGCGAAGGGGTTGCGCGTCGAACCCGAGTTCAAGCCTCGGCGCATGAACCACACCGTCGTCGTGCTCGTCGGCAGCGTGCACCGCGGCGTGCTCGAGGCGCTCGCGTACGCCAAGTCGCTCGCGCCGAACCACCTCGTCGCCGTCACGATCGTCTCCGACGAGGAGGAGCAGGAGCGCATCGAGCACCAGTGGGAGGAACGCCGCATCGACGTGCCCCTGGAGATCGTGCACTCGCCCTACCGCGAGCTGGTGCGGCCCGTGCTGCGGTTCATCGACGAGCTCGACGCGCGCTACCAGAACGACATCATCACGGTGATCGTGCCCGAGTTCGTGGTGCGGTCGTGGTGGGCGCACCTGCTGCACAACCAGAGCGCCCTCGTCTTGAAGGGTCGCCTGCTGTTCCGCAAGGGCACGGTGGTCACGTCGGTGCCGTACCACCTCGACTGACCGCTCCTTACGCACGGCGGACCGGAACGGCAGGCGGCACGACGGGCATCCGTGGCCCGAGCTTGATTTTTGGAGTATCAAAATCTAGATTCCCCTGTATCGAAGCCGAAGTGGAGACCCTCTCCAAAAGTGACCGCGAGACCCTGAAGGCGATCTACCGCCTCTCTCGGGACGGCCAGGCGCACACGGGCGCCCTGGCCGACCGGCTGGGTCTCGCCCCGGGCACCGTCACCGCGCACGTCAAGCGGCTGGCCGACCGCGGCCTGGTCGACCACCAGCCGTACCGCAGCGTCGAGCTCACCGCGGTCGGCATGCTCGCGGCGATCGCCGCGATCCGCCGCCACCGGATCGTCGAACGCTTCCTCGCCGACATGCTTGGCTACGCCTGGAACGAGGCCGACCGCTTCGCCACCACGTTCGAGCACGAGCTGCCGCAGGAGGTCGAGGACCGCCTGTTCGTGGCGCTCGACCGGCCCGACACCTGCCCGCACGGCTTTCCGATCCCGGCCAAGGAGACTGCCGACATGCCGCTCATGCCGCGGCTGTACGCGCTCGAGCCGGGTGACACCGCGGTCGTGGCGGTGCCAGGCTCCACCGATCCCGAGATCGTTGCCTTCCTCGACACGCTCGGTCTGCGGCCCGGCGTGCGGGTCGAGGTCAAGGAGAAGCATCCCTTCGACGGGCCGCTGGTGCTGCGCGTGAACGGCAAGGTCCGTACGCTCGGCGCGACCGTCGCCAACCAGGTCTACGTTCAGAAGTCGGCCTAGTCCGAGGCCCTACAGGAGCACGACGACATGACGCACGTACTCGCCGCCGAAGGCGGATACCAGCAGTTCCACTTGAGCGGGGGTGAGTGGGCGATCCTGATCGCGTCGGCGATCACGGCACTGCTCGCGATCCTCGTCGGCTTCATCCTCATGCGCAGCGTGCTCGCGCAGGACGAGGGCACGCAGACGATGAAGGACATCGCGAAGTCCATCCAGGAAGGCGCGATGGCCTACCTCAAGCGGCAGTTCAAGACGATCGTCCTGATCCTCGTGCCGCTCGCGATCGTGGTGTTCATCACCTCCACCGCGGTGAAGAAGGACACCGGCGTCGAGGCCCTGTCGTTCGGCGTATCCGGCACTGCGCGGACTCTCGCATTCGTGCTTGGCGCGTTCATGTCGGGCCTCACGGGCTTCATCGGGATGAGCCTGGCCGTGCGGGGGAACGTTCGCACCGCGGCCGCGGCGCGGCGAGGGTCGATGAAGGATGCGCTGTCGGTGGCGTTCCGCACCGGCGGCATCGCCGGCATGTTCACCGTCGGGCTGGGCCTGCTCGGGGCGACCGTCATCATCATGATCTTCCAGAACACGAGCTCGGTGATCCTCATCGGTTTCGGGTTCGGCGGTTCACTGATCGCGCTCTTCATGCGCGTCGGCGGCGGGATCTTCACCAAGGCAGCCGACGTCGGGGCCGACCTCGTCGGCAAGGTTGAAGCGGGTATCCCCGAGGACGACCCGCGCAACCCCGCGACCATCGCCGACAACGTCGGCGACAACGTCGGCGACTGCGCCGGCATGGCGGCCGACCTGTTCGAGTCGTACGAGGTCACCCTGGTCGCATCGATCATCCTCGGCGTGCCCGCGTTCAAGGCCATCTTCCCGACGCAGCCCGAGCTCTGGGCCATCGGCGCGCTGTTCCCGCTCGCGGCCCGGGCCG
>DATMUX010000429.1:0-11611 GCA_035563695.1 Acidimicrobiia bacterium | reverse complement strand
TACCGGAAGCTCAACGACCTGGCGGCCGGGACGCCGGTCCCCGTCGATGCCGTGACCGCGTCGGGCTCCGGTCTCGACCCGGCGATCTCGGTGGCGAACGCCCGGCTGCAGGCGCCGCGGGTGGCTCGGGCCCGGGGCCTCACGCCCCAGCAGGTGGACCGGGCGATCGCCCAGCACATGCAGGGCCGCCAGCTCGGCATCTTCGGTGAGGCGACGGTGAACGTGCTCGAGTTGAACCTCGCGCTCGACCGGCTGAAGTAGAAAGGCCCCATGGCGCGCGGCAATCTTCGCGTCTACCTGGGCGCCGCACCCGGCGTCGGCAAGACGTTCGCGATGTTGAACGAGGGACGGCGCCGCCACGGTCGCGGCACCGACGTCGTCGTCGGGTTCGTCGAGACGCACGGTCGGCCGCGCACCATGGAGCAGATCGGCGATCTCGAGGTCGTACCGCGGGCGACGCTCACGTACCGGGGCAGTGAGTTCGAAGAGATGGATGTCGACGCGATCCTCGCGCGCCGCCCGGGGCAGGTGCTCGTCGACGAGCTCGCCCACACCAACGTTCCGGGGTCGCGCAACGAGAAGCGGTGGCAGGATGTCGAAGAGCTCATCGAGGCCGGCATCGACGTCATCTCGACCGTCAACATCCAGCACCTCGAGTCGGTGAACGACGTCGTCGAGCGCATCACCGGCGTGCAACAGCGCGAGACGCTGCCCGATGAAGTGGTGCGGCGCGCCGATCAGGTCGAGCTCGTCGACATGACGCCCGAGGCGCTGCGCCGCCGGATGGCGCACGGCAACATCTACCGGCCCGAGAAGGTCGATGCCGCGCTGGCCAACTACTTCCGGCCGGGCAATCTCTCGGCATTGCGCGAGCTCGCGCTGTTGTGGGTGGCCGACAAGGTCGACGAGACCCTGCAGCAGTACATGGAGGACCACGGCATCACGGCGGCGTGGGAGACCCGCGAGCGCATCGTCGTGGCCCTGACCGGCGCACCGGGCGGCGAGCACCTCGTGCGCCGCGCGGCGCGGATGGCGACCCGAACGAAGGGCGACCTGCTCGGCGTGCATGTCGTCGCCTCGGAGGGCCTCGCCGGGCCGCCGCCGGGAATGCTCGATCGGCACCGCCACCTGCTCGAGGATCTCGGCGGTACGTATCACGAGGTGGCCGGGGCCGACCCCGCGGGCGCGCTCGCGGGGTTCGCCCGGGCCGAGCACGCGACGCAGCTCGTGCTCGGGTCGAGTCGCCGGTCGCGGTTCACCGAGATCACGCGCGGCTCGGTCATCAACCGGGTCGTGCGCGAGGCAGGCGACATCGACGTGCACGTCATCTCGACCCGCCAGGAGGGCGAGGAGGCGCCGCGCCACGCGCGTCGGGGCCGAGCCGCGCTCGGTGTCTCGCGGCAGCGCCAGCAGTTGGGTTGGATCGTTTCGCTGGTCGGCCTCCCGCTCCTGACGTTCGTCCTCACCCGGCTGCAGCCCCACGAGGCCGACCGTGCGAACTGGCTCGGCGGCGACCTGCTCTTGTACTTGTTGCTGGTCGTGATCGTCGCCGCGATCGGCGGCCCGTGGGTCGCGGGATTCACCGCGGTCGCCGCGTTCCTGCTCGTGAACTGGTTCTTCACGCCGCCGATCCACACGTTCACGATCGCCGAGGGCGACAACGTCGTGGCGCTCGTGGTGTTCCTCGTCGTGGCGGGAGTGGTGAGCTGGCTGGTGACGGTCGCGGCGCGCCGTTCGATCGAGTCGGCTCGGGCCCGTTCGGAGGCGACGGCGCTCGTGCAGCTCGCGGGGGCCCTGATCGCCGAAGACGACCCGCTCCCGAACATCATGGACCAGCTCCTCACGACGTTCGGTCTGCGCGCGGTGGCAGTGCTGCGGCCGACGGGCGACGACAACTACACGCTGGTCGTGAGCGCCGGAGAGGTGCCGCTCGACCGGCCGGAACAGGCGACCGCGACTGCGCAGCTCCCCGAAGGCGACGTGTTCGCGTACGTCGGCCCGAACCTGAGCGCCGACGACCGGAGGGTCTTGAACGCGTTCGTGGCGCAGCTCGCCGTCGCGCTCGCCAGCCGGGAGTTGCGCGCCGAGGCCGCGTCGGCGAACGCGCTGGCCGAGGCGGACGCACTGCGCACCGCGCTCCTGCGGGCCGTGTCGCACGACCTCCGCACGCCGCTCGCGTCGATCAAGGCCGCGGTGTCGACGCTGCTGGCCGAGGACCTCAGGCTCGACGACGACACGGTGCAGCAGCTGCACCAGACGATCGACGAGGAGGTCGACCGCCTCAACGAGCTCGTCAGCAACCTGCTGGCGATGAGCCGCCTGCAGGTCGGGGGGCTGCAACTCGCGACGGCCGCGGTCTCGCTCGACGAGGTCGTCAGCCGGGCGCTCGTGAGCCTGGGCGACCGGGCCGCGGCCGTCATCGTCGATGTGCCCGACTCGCTCCCGCGCGCGCACGCCGATCCCGCGCTGCTCGAACGGGCGATCGCGAACGTCGTCGACAATGCGCTGTCGTTCTCTCCGCCCGAACAGCCCGTGCGGATCGAAGGCGCGGCCGTGGCGGACCGGCTCGTGCTGCGCGTGATCGATCGCGGTCCGGGTATTCCTCCCGGTGATCGCGGGCGCGTGTTCCAGCCGTTCCAGCGGCTCGGCGACACCAGCACCCGCGTGGGCGTCGGTCTCGGGCTCGCCGTTGCCCGGGGCTTCATGGAGGCGGTCGGTGGGGAGCTCCACGTCGACGACACGCCGGGCGGCGGGACGACCATGGTGTTCACGCTGCCGCGGGGTGCTCCGTGAGCGACCACACGATCCTGGTGATCGAGGACGAGGCGGCGCTGCGGCGCGCCTTGCGGATCTTCCTCGATGCGCACGGCTACGGCGTCGTGCTGGCGGCGACGGGGCGCGAGGGGCTCGAGCTCGCGGCGCGCGAACATCCCGACGTGGTCATTCTCGACCTGGGGCTCCCCGACATGGACGGTGTGCAGGTCGCGACCGAGTTGCGCTCGTGGAGTCGCGTGCCGATCGTCGTGCTCTCGGCTCGCGACGCCGAGGCATCGAAGGTCGCCGCGCTCGACGCGGGCGCCGACGACTACGTGACGAAGCCGTTCGGCATGAACGAGTTCCTGGCGCGTCTGCGCGCCGCGTTGCGCCGGGCCGCGCCGACCGAGCAGGAGCGGATCGTCGTCACACCCGACTTCACGATCGATCTCGGCGCCAAGCAAGTCGGTCGCGACGGCGAGTCCGTGCACCTCACGCCGACGGAATGGCAGATCGTCGAGGTGCTCGTGCGCAACAAGGGCAAGCTCGTGGCGCAGCAACGCCTGCTGCAGTCGGTATGGGGTCCGCAATACGAGCGCGAGACGCATTACCTTCGGATCTACATGAGTCAGATCCGGCGGAAGCTCGAACCCGATCCGTCGCGGCCGCGGTACTTCATCACCGAGCCGGGCATGGGCTACCGCTTCGTCGTCGAGGAGAAGTGACGTGAACACGGGAAACGACCGACCTCGACGGCCGGGCGAGCCGGAGCTCGGCGGCCGGTACATCGGCTGCGTGATCGGCGTGCTCGGATCCCTGGTGCTCGCGGCGCTGCTCGTCCCGCTGCGCGATCACGTGCCGAATGCCGACATGGCGTTGGCGCTCGTGATCCCCGTGTTGCTCGGCGCCACGGTCGGCGGGCGACTTGCCGCCATCGTGTCGGCGATCACCGCGGTGCTGGTCTTCGATTTCGTGTTCACGGAGCCGTACCTGTCGCTGCGCATCTCGAGCAAGGACGATGTCGCGACCTTCGTCGTGTTCGCGATCGTCGCGCTCGTCGCCGCCGAGGTCGGCATCCGTGCCCGGCGCGGCGGAGCGGCCGCGCGCGCCGCGCGCGGCGAGCTCGAGCGGCTCTATCGCATCACCGAGCTCGCGGCCGGCGACGCGTCGCTCGACGACGTGCTGGCGTCGGCCTGCACGGAGATCGTCGCGCTGTGCGGGCTCGTCGACTGCCGCTACGAGGCCGGTGGGGCCACGACGGAGCTCCCGCGGCTGGGGCGTCGCGGAGCGCTCGAGGGTACGAAGCTCGTGATCACGGGCGACCTGGTGCTGCCTCCCGGCGGCGTGGAGGTTCCGGTACGCGGGCGCGGGCGCGACTTCGGCCGCCTGATCCTCTACAGCGGGGCCGATACCGGCGTGTCGCTCGAGAAGCGGCTGGTCGTCGTCACGATCGCCGACGCGCTCGGGCTGGCGATCGCCGGGAGCTCTGACAAGAAGTCGTAGGGGAGTGCGTCGGGCTACGCGCCGACGACGTGATATCCACCGTCGACGTGCACGACCTCGCCGGTCGTCGCGGGGAAGAGGTCGGAGAGCAGCGCGACGCACGCGCCGGCGACCGGCTCGGCGTCCTTGACGTTCCAACCCAGCGGCGCGCGCGCGGCCCACACATCCTCGAAATGGTCGAAGCCCGGGATGCTGCGCGCCGCGATCGTGCGGAGCGGGCCCGCGGCGACGAGATTCACGCGGATCCCATCGGGACCGAGGTCACGCGCGAGGTAGCGCGCCGTCGACTCGAACGCCGCCTTGGCCACGCCCATCCAGTCGTACACGGGCCAGGCCACGCGGCTGTTGTCGAAATCGAGACCGACGATCGTGCCGCCTTGCGGCATCAGCGGGCGGCACGCGACCGCGAGCGCCTTCAACGAGTATGCGCTCACCTGCAGCGCGACGGCAACGTCGTCCCACGGTGCCGTCAGGAAGCCTCCGCCGAGGCACGACTCGGGCGCGAAACCGATCGCGTGCAGGACTCCGTCGAGCTGCCCGCCGACACGCTCCGCGAGCGCGTCGAGGTGCGATGCGTCGGTGACGTCGAGCTCCACGATCGTCGCCGGCTCCGGCAGGCGCCGAGCGGCGCGTTCGGTGAGGCTCATGACGCGCCCGAACGACGTCAGCACGACCGTCGCGCCCTCGGCTTGCGCGCGCCGCGCGACGGCGAACGCGATCGACGCGTCGTTGAGCACGCCCGTCACGAGAATGCGTTTGTCCTCGAGCAGCATCCGGGTCCCCGTTTGGTCACAGTGGCGAATTCGAGTGTCGGCGCGCGGGCTGCGCGTCGCGCTTCGTGGCGAGCAGCTGCAACGCACCGGCAACGACCCGGCGAGTCTCACCCGGATCGATGACGGCATCGACGAAGCCGCGTTCGGCAGCACGATACGGGTTCTCGAAGGCCCGCCGGTACTCGTCGATGACGCCGTCGTCCGAGCGGCCGCGATTGATGATCGCGACGGCCCCCGCCGCGCCCATCACCGCGATCTCCGCGCCGGGCCACGCCACGCACAGGTCGTTCCCGATGCCACGCGAGTCCATGACGATGTATGCGCCCCCGTAGGCCTTGCGCAGGACGACGCAGACGCGCGGTACGGACGCTGCGCAGTATGCGTGCACGAGCTCCGCGCCGTGCCGGATCATGCCCCGCCACTCGAGGTCGCGGCCGGGCTCGAACCCCGGCGTGTCGACGAACGTGATGATGGGGAGGTTGAATACGTCACACGCCGCGACGAAACGGGCGGCCTTGCGAGACGCCTCGATGTCGAGCGTGCCGGCGCGGGTCAGCGGCTGGTTCGCGACGACTCCGATCGGTCTCCCGGCGATCGTCGCGTAACCCGTGACGAGATTCGGGGCATAGGCGGCGCGTATCTCGAGGAATGAATCGTGGTCGCAGACGTCGGCGATGACGATGCGCACGTCGTACGCCGCGGTGCTGCGCGCGGGCACCGCCACGCCCGCGCCCGCGCACCGGCGATCGTGAGGGTCGAGCGTGGGGTGGAGCGGCGGATCGGCGAGGTGATGATCGGGCAGGTACCAGAGGAGCGCTTCCAACGCGTCGCGGGCTGCGAGATCGTCGGGGACGACCATCGAGGCCACCCCCGTCGTGCGGGCGTGGATCGCGGCACCGCCGATCTCGTTGCGCGAGACCCGCACGCCGGTGAATTCGGCGACCGATTCCGGACCGGTCACATATGCGAACGCGTCTTCGGTCATCACGACGTGATCGAACAAGCCGAGTGCGAGTGCGGGGCCGGAGACGCACGCGCCCGTCACCGCGAGCAGCGTGGGCACGCGACCCGAGATCCGCACGAGCTCGCGTGCGAGTCGGCCCCACGCGTGTAGCGCCGCGACGCCGTCGCGTAACTCGGCGCCCGAGGTGTCGAGCTCGCCGAGGAGGGGAATCTCGAGCCGGCCGGCCAGCCGCACCGCGCGTTCGACGGTCGCGCTGCCCTGCACGCCGATCGCACCGTGGTGCTTGCCGCCCGCGATGCGGAACCATACGACGTTGCGCCCGTCGACGGAACGGATCTCCGCGGACGCCGCGGCGTCGGCTCGTGCATGCAACGGCGTCGCGGTCACGAGATGCCGCGAGTCACGAGCCGGGCGCGAAGACCAACGTGGCGTTGTGGCCGCCGAAACCGAACGAGTTCGACAGCGCCGGCGCGCGGCTCACGCGGCGGGGCGCACCCGCGACGACGTCGAGGCCGATGTCGGCGCCCAAGTGCTCGAGGTTCGCCGTGGGTGGAACCGCCTCGTGGGTCAGCGCGAGCAATGTGGCGACGGCCTCGGCCGCGCCGGCCGCGCCGATGAGATGACCGGTGACGCCTTTGGTCGACGTCACGGGTGGCGCCGACTCCCCGAACACCTTGCGGATGGCCTCGGCTTCGGCCGAGTCGTTCAGCGGCGTCGAGGTGCCGTGCGTGTTCACGTGGCCGATCGCGGCGGGGGAGAGGTCGGCGTCGTCCAGGGCGAGCTGCATGCACGCGCTCGCCCCTTCACCGCCCGGCGACGGGGCGGTGATGTGGTACGCGTCGGCGTTGCGGCCGTATCCGACGATCTCGGCATAGATCCGCGCCCCGCGAGCGACGGCCCGGTCCCAGCGCTCGAGGACGAGCGCGGCTGCGCCCTCGCCCATGACGAACCCGTCGCGATCGGCGTCGAACGGACGTGACGCGCGTTCGGGCTCGTCGTTGCGCGTGCTCAAGGCCGTCATGCGCGCGAAGGCGGAGATGGCCGTCGGCGTCATCACTGATTCCGTTCCGCCCGACATGACGACGTCGGCCGAGCCGTCGCGGATCAGGCGTGCGGCTTCGCCGATCGCGTGCGCGCTCGCCGCGCAGGCCGTGGCGATGCACAGGTTCGGTCCGGTCCAGCCGAACTGCATCGCGACCGTGCCGGCGGTCGCGTTGGCCATCATCATCGGCACGAGGAACGGGCTGACGCGGGCCGCGCCCTTGCTCAGGTAGATGCCGTTCTGCTCTTCGAGCGTGTTGAGGCCGCCGATACCGGTGCCGAAGATCACGGCGCTGCGCGCCGGGTCGGCGCCCGGATCACCGGCGTCGGCGAGGGCATCGGCCGCGGCGGTGAAGCCGAGCTGCGTGACGCGGTCGAGCCGGCGCGCTTCTTTCGGACCCACGTACGCGGCGGCGTCGAAGTCGCGCACTTCGCAGCCGAAGCGCACGGGCAACGGTGTCGGATCGAATCGCGTGATCCGCGCCGCGGTCGAGCGTCCGGACGTCAGCGTCGTCCAGAAGGTATCGAGGTCGTTGCCCGCGGGCGTCTTCACGCCCATTCCGGTGACCGCGACCCGGACGCGTCCGCGGTGATCGAGCGATTCGCTCATGCCTTCGACTCCTTCACCCACCGACCTTCGAGAGCACGAGGTCGACGGCCTGGCCGACGGTCGTGACCCCTTCGAGGTCGTCCTCGGGTACTTCGATGTCGAAGCGCTCCTCGAGGCCCATGACCAGCTCCACCAGATCGAGGCTGTCGGCGTCGAGATCCTCCTTGAAGCGCGCGGTCTCGGTGACCTGCTCGGGGTCGACGCTCAGCACCTCGGCGGCTACCTCGCGGATCGTGTCCAGCGCGTCAGTACGTTCCATCGGAACGGTTCCTCCTCGTATCGGGTTCAGTGGCCCATGCCCAAGCCGCCGTCGACGGGCACGACCGCGCCCGTGACGTATCCGGCGGACGGAGAGCACAGGAAGGCAATGACGGACGCGCATTCTTGCGCGGTACCGAAGCGACCGAGAGGAACCACCGCATCGATCTGCTCTCTCCAGTCGTCGGGCATGTCGTCGGTCATGGCGGTCACGATAGGCCCGGGCGCCACGACGTTGCAGGTGATGCCCCGGCGCGCCAGCTCGCGGGCCACGCTGCGGGTCAGTCCCACGAGGCCGGCCTTCGCGGCGGCGTAGTTCGCCTGGCCGGCCTGCCCCATAGAGGCGCTTGCAGACGACACGTTCACGATGCGGCCGTAGCGGGCCTTCATCATGGCGGGCGTGGCCCGGCGGATCGTGTGGAACGCGCCGGTCAGGTTGGTGTCGACGACCGCGCGCCAGGCGTCGTCGCTCATGCGCACGAGAAGACCGTCGCGGGTGATCCCGGCGTTGTTCACGAGGACCGTCACCGGGCCGAACGACGACTCGACCTCGCGAAACGCGGCATCGACCGCTTCGCCGTCGGCCACGTCGGCCCGCACGGCGAGGCACTTCCCGCCTTCTCGCTCGACCTCCGTTTGCGTCGTCGTCGCGCCGGTCTCGTCGCGGGCGTAGCAGAACGCGACCGGATGGCCGGCGCGTGCCAGCTCGACGACGACGGCGCGCCCGATGCCGCGCGATCCTCCGGTGACGAACGCGACGCGGTCGTCGGGCACAGTCGTCATCGGGTCGCGTCCCAACGCACGAGCGCGCTGGCCCAGGTCATGCCCGCTCCGAAGCCCGCGCAGAGCACGAGATCACCGTCTTGGACGCGGCCACCCTCGACCGCTTCGAAGAGCGCGAGGGGAATCGAAGCCGACGAGGTGTTGCCGAACCGGTCGATGTTCACGAGCGTGCGGTTGGCTCCGAACCCGAGGCGGTGCGCGGCCGCGTCGATGATGCGTCCGTTCGCCTGGTGCGGCACGAACCACGCGACGTCGGCCACGGAAACGCCGGCGCGCGCGAGGGTCGCGGTGGCCGACTCGACCACCACTCGCACGGCTCGCCGGAACACCTCCTGGCCCGCCATCTTCAAATAATGGTCGCCCGCGGCGACAGTTGCCGCACTCGCGGGGAGCCGGCTGCCACCCGCGGGAATCTCGAGGATGCGGGCCGCCGAGCCGTCGCAACCGAGATCCCACGCGAGCAGGCCGCCGGCGTCGTGCGCCGACGCCAGCACGGCCGCGCCGGCCCCGTCGCCGAAGAGCACGGTCGTGGTGCGATCGTCGGGATCGACGATGCGGCTCAGCGTCTCGGCGCCCACGATCAGCACGTGATCACATCCCGAGCTGCGCATCGCGGCGCCGATCACGAGCTCGTACACGAACCCGGCGCAGGCGGCATTCAGATCGAACGATCCGCAATGAAGACCGAGCGCGTCGCCGATGAAGGCACCGGTGTGGGGAATCGGCTGCTCGGGTGTCGCGGTCGCAACGATCATCAGGTCGATATCGAGCGGCGTCAGCCCGGCCCGCTTGATGGCTTGCGCCGCAGCCGCGCATCCGAGCGTCGCCGTCGTCTCGCCGGGACCGGCGACGCGGCGCTCGCGAATGCCGGTGCGCTCGACGATCCACTCGTCGGACGTGTCGACGCGTGCTTCCAGATCGGCGTTCGTGAGGCGAGTCTCGGGGACCGCGGTGCCCCAACCGACGATACGTGTCCCCGACGTCATGCGACGCGCATCCACGCGACCGGTTGCCCGGCACGGAGACGCTCGCCCGCGTGCGCGAGGACGCCGATGACGGTGCCGGCGAACGGGCTGCGCACGGGCTCGCGCTTTCCCGGACCCTCGACGACACCGACGACGTCGCCCACGGCGACGGCCGACCCGGCCGCGAGCCCGAGAGGCCTGAACACGCCGACGTCCGGCGCCACGATCATGCGCTCGAGCACCGTGGTGTGCTCACCGGCGAGATCGACGAGCGGCGCGGTCACGATGGGGCTCCGGTCAGCGCGGCGCAGTCGGCTGGTGTGCCGCAGGGCGACACGCGTACGCCGGGAACGGTGCGCTTCGCGACGCCGGCGATCATCGACCCGTGGCCGACCTCGACGAATGCGTCGGCGCCGAGATCGGCGAGCGTCTCCATCGACGTGCGCCATCGAACCGGCACGGTGACGTGGTCGGGAAGGCGCTCGCGCCAGCCTTCGCCGTCGGCGTACGCGCGGCCGTCGTGATTCGAGACGACCGGCGCGCGCGGCGTCGACAGCGTGATCTCGCGCAGCGCGTCGGCGATGCCCGCGCGCGCGGGCAGCATCAACGGTGTGTGGAACGCGCCGCCGACCTTCAGGGAAGTGGCGCGACGGACACCAAGCTCCTTGGCCCGCTCCACGCCCGCGTCGACGCCATCAGGCGTTCCTGCGATCACGATTTGCCCGGGCGCGTTGTCGTTGGCGATCCAGCAGCCGTCGGCGACCGCGGCGCATGCCTGCTCAGCCTGTTCGAGGCTGGCGCCGAGGAGCGCGGCCATCCGTCCCGGCTGCGCGTCGGCCGCGGCCTGGGTGAGCTCGGCACGACGCGCGGCGAACCGCACGCCATCGGCAAGATCGAGCGCGCCGGCGGCGATCAACGCCGTCACCTGCCCGAGGGAGTGGCCGGCAAACGCGACGACGTCGTCGAGCAGCGGGCGCGCGGCCTCCCACGCGATCAACGACGTGCACAGCACGGCCAGCTGCGCCGCACGCGTGCGCGAGAGATCGTCGGCACTCGCGGTGAGCAGGAGTGGCGCGAGCGGTTCACCCAGCGCGGACTCCGCGTGATCGATCACCTTCCACGCGGGATCGTCCTTCCACCGCGCGCCCATACCGGGAGACTGTGTGCCCTGTCCGGGGAACACGACCGCGACGCGCACGAGCGACCTCCGAACGAGATGTGTGGGCTGGGGACACTGGCGGGAGCCGGTGAGGTTCGACTTCCGTTCCCGACGCAGCGTTACATGCGCGCGAGAACGTCGTGTACATCATGGATGAACGCGCCGTTTCCTACAGCACGGTAACCATGCGTACCCGGCAGTAATGCGTGTACTCGACGGTAATGTTCGGGGGTGCCCACCAATTCCGACGCGCTCGTCGCGTTGCTGCCGCACCGGGCGCCGTTCTTGTTCGTCGATCGGGTCGACGAGCACGTGCCCGGTGCACGCGTTCGTGCGCGCTATCGCGTGCGGGGCGACGAGCCCTTCCTCGCCGGCCATTTTCCCGGTAACCCGGTGTTCCCCGGTGTGCTGCAGCTCGAGGCGTTGGCGCAGGCCGGTGCCATCGCCGTGCTCGCCGACGAGCGCTTCAGGGACAAGCTCCCGCTGTTCGGCGGTGTCGAGGACGTACGGTTCCGGCGCATCGTGCGGCCGGGAGACGAGTTGGTCCTCGATCTCGAGATCGAACGCCTCAGCACGCGTGGTGGATGGGGCCGCGGGGTCGCGACCGTCGACGGCGCCGAGTGTTGCCGCGCCCGCCTGTTGTTCGCGATCGCCTGATCAGCGCTTCTTGCGCTTGCGCGCCTCGCCGAGCTTGGACAGCGCCGCAAGCTCCTCGGCGGTGTACTGGCGCGGATGGTCGACCCGGGGCGGGGGAGGCATCGTGGGCTGATCGGGGTCCTGGCCGAGCAGGAGCTTCATCTC